>NZ_JBJJMO010000039.1:0-43480 GCF_046231935.1 Pseudomonas sp. KCJK9111
CGTGCTTCGTTCATCTCGACTGTCGTTAAGTATAAAATCAAGAATTTGCCAGATGACTTTGAGCGAATTGTTAGCTATTTTGAGAAATTTTCTGGCAATGTCACGCCGCTTGGTTTGATTCCAGATTCAGAGATGTTTAACAGGGAAAGTGCGACCTCTTTTTATAATAGCGTTCCTGAAGCGTTTGAGTTTGTGAAAAGCTTCATTCGCAGGGCGGATCTTGGAATAGTTGATATAGAAATTCATTCGCATGACTTGCCGACGGGAAAGAAAGAATATTTTCCGATTTTTATTCATCAGGTCGGTAAGTCGAATGGGAGAGCCGCTCTTACTTCCTATGACCAATCTAGTGGCACTATGGCGCTATACCGGCGCCTAGCTATGTACTGGATGGTTTTGAAAGAAGGTGGAGTGCTGATCATGGATGAATTCGACCAGAATTGTCATCCAATGCTTTTGCCGCCTTTGCTAGACCTTTTCATCAATAAGGAATCCAACCCACACGGTGCTCAGTTCCTGTTTACGGCGCACAACTCGGATGTGATCGATAGCCTTGGCAAATACAGGACAATCCTTGTTTCAAAAGAAGATGGTGAGAGCTATAGCTATCGACTTGATGAGATATCAGGGGATTTGATTCGTAATGATCGGTCGATTTCAGCTCTTTATCGAGAGGGTAAGCTCGGTGGGATTCCTAAGTTATGAGTGGTAAATTCAAGAACAAAAAAGCAGCTGAGTTTATAAAGCAAATCCCAACGGATAGCGTCGAAGGTTCGGGGTTAGTTAAAAAACTTAAGTTTAATTTGCATTACTTGGATCTTAATCAGCCAGCTGGATTGCGTGCGGAATTGTCTGCTGACTTTCTTACGCAGTTGTTAGAAAAGCTGAAGAACTTCAGTGAGCAGGATTTATCGCACTGGGCTACGATGCCTGCGGGGCGTGGCAATGGGAACATGTATCAAATATACGACAAGTTTCCCAAAAAAAGCGAATTTATTCACCCCTCATCTGTGCCACATGACGCAGTCTGGGGAAGGTTTCGGGTTGATCGAACCATTCGATTGGCGGGGTTTACGATCCCGTCCACACTTAATCACAAACTATGTAGTCAAGAGAAGTTTAGATTTTGCACAAATACATTTTATGTGGTGTTCATTGATCTTCACCATAAATTCTACGTAACCTAAGCACTAGGCCACATCTATCCATTCTGCGCCACGGCTGTCGCGGTATAGGTCTGTCATCTTGGCCGAACGGTGACCCAGCAGTCGCTGTGCGTCCCGACCCTCTTCCTCATGTAGCCGTGCCGCTAGGGACCGCTGCTCATGGAATGTTGGCGGGCTGGCGCCCAGGTCGAGGCCAAGTTTCTCTGCTGCCCGGTCCCGGGCCGCGGCGAACTCTTTGCTGATTGTGTCGAGCATGACGGTAGTTCCCGCCTTTGCGCGGCTGATTGTCCGGTGGTGATGCACCAGGTGCTTTGACAGCACCCGATCCCGGCAGCGCCGTATCACCTCACCCAGGCTCAAGTCGATGCATTCCAGTGTGACGCTGGTGCTGATCCTCAGCCTGGCGCCCGTCTTCGATTGGACGACCTGCAGAAATCCGTCCACCTCATCCTTAAAAACGAATGAAGCAATGTCCTCGCGACGCTGCCCGGTTATAAGAGCGAGCTCCATAGCGCGCTTGAGCCAAGGCTGTGCAGCTTCCTCATAGATCGCCTCCCACAACTCCAGCGTCAGGCGCTGACGCTTGATCTTGACCCTGGCGGCTTTGGTGGCTTCAACCGGATTGACGTCTACCCAGCCCCTGGCCAAGGCACTCATGAACAGGTCGCGCAGCAGGGAGCGCATAGCCCTGGCCATCTGGGCTTTACCTTCTTTGACGTAGGTCGACAGGTAATCCGCGATGTCCATGGTCGTCAGCGTGCGGATACCGCGCTCCCCGAATGCTTTCTCGACCCGGTTCAGCCGCATTCTAAGGTTGCGCATGCTCGATTCAGAAAGGTCCCGGTCCTTCAGGTCTGCCAAGTACTCAACGATCCACTCGCTGAATTTTCGATCAGGCACTGTCGGCTCAGGTGCTATACGAGCCGACAGTGTTGGTTGGGCAACCTGAAGTGCCATGTTGGCGGCGACCGCTTCAACGATCGCCTTTGCCTTGTCGCTGCCCAGGCCAAACATCCGGCTGCTCACAGGGTCTCGGTAGGTGTAATAAGTGACCCCGTTGCGCTTGTCGGTCTTTCTGTAGAGGTTGGGCGGTAGGTCCTTTGATCCAGGATTACGCGGCCTGGGCGCCATATCGTGCACTCGCAATTCGATTTACAAGGGAGCTGCCCACAGGGACGCGTGGCAGCGGCTCGGGCTCCCGATAGCAGGCGTCAGCTTCCACATAGTAGCTGCGTCCGTGCTTTACCGGGGCTGGTGTTATCAGGCCCTCACGGGCCCAGCGGCGAAGGGTGTTGCTGCTGGGCGGCGTTCTGAAGTGATCGTGCGCCCATTCGTCGAGGGTGACTTTGCACATGATGGTCTCCACGCCGCCGGTGGCGGCAGGTTGGTGGTCAATCGACCTGGTAATAGACGTAGCAATTAACGCCCTGGTCTTTCAGCGATTGATGCATGGCTCGCACGCCCGCACTGCGCTGGTAGCCTTGGCCGGGCCAGGGCGTGTCGAGGTGGATGCCCTGGCGGTGCCAAGTGGTGCGCTGCTGGATATAGCCTGGAAGGCTCGGTACCTGACTGGCGCGAAGACCGGGAATGGGGATGACGACGCGGTCGAGGTTGGCGCTGCCGCCGTCGTCAGCGCAGGCGGCAGCTGCAGCCTTGCCGGCCTCGATGGCAATGCACACCTTCTCGGGTAGGCTGGCGAGTTCTTGTTTCGTCATGGCAATAGCTCTCCATTCCCGCGCATGTCGGCGGGCGTGAGTAGTAGGGGGAGGGGTTACAGCTGAAGTGCGAGCAAGTCTTCGACTACCTGGCCAGTGTCGTGGAAGTACCAGTCGCTATCGGTCAGATTGTTGATCATGAACGCGGCGAAGCTTTCGGCAGGCATGCTCTTCATGAGTCGCTCGAACTTCGGCGGAGGACCTTTCCAAGTTGGTTCAGCACCGATGAGGCGAGCTGCTGCAAGATTGTGGTGGCCATCCAGGATGATGCGGTAGGTTTTGCCGCGCATGTCCAGATCGATTGTTCGAACCACGAACACCTTGAACTTGGTCGCCTTCCTGGTGATGACATCTCGGTTCAAGTATCGCTGGCTGCTTATGAGTGGCGGCGCTCTCATTGCGACCCCCTGTAGCTAAGGTAGGCCATGTGGGCGAGGGCGATCATGGCTTCCACCTCTTGCCGACGCGGTAAACCATCATCATGTTGTGATGGAGTGGGACCTTTAGGACGTGGTCGAAGAACTCGCCCTTTCCAGAGATGAATCCGGTGGGCACCTTGGTCCGGCCGGCGCCGAATTCACGCCAGAACTCTTCACCGCCGTTCTTTTCCCAGTAGGCGCGCTCGCGCTTTGGAATCTCATCGTAGGTTTTTTCGAACACGGAGATATCCGGGATATCGCAGATCCGGCGCCATGCGGGGTTGCGCTTGCACCATTCAGCAGCATGCTGAGAGGCTTGATCGACAGAGTAGAATTCCTTTGTGCTTTGTTCGGTCATGACATCAGCTCCTTGGGTACCTGGACGGTATCGCCAAGCTTGGCGCCGATGATCGCGCGCATTGCCGCGACCAGGTGGGTCAAGCCATCCCCGTCCCCCGCAATATCGTCCAGTCCGATGACGGCGAAGAACGAGTCTGAGTAAAGCCCGAAACCGATGCGGTATTTCGCTACCAGCGGCCCGCCCAGCACCCACGCTTCCCAGGGGTTATACCGCTTAGAGCGCTCAGTCGCCTCGCCCCGATAGATGGCGAAAACGCGCCAGCCGTTGCCGTACTGGGGCGGCTCGAGGTGCAGAGCCAGGCCCTCGGCCATACCCACCGCCCAGCCAAGGGACTCGCCTACCAGGTCGCCCGTCTTCACTTCGATCAGGTCGTTCATGGCCGCACCACCTGCGATGAGTCCCGGTCGGTAACGGAGAAAAGCTCATAGCCGTCAGGGGTGTTCTCGGGCGAACGGGCGGCCTCCATTACGGCCAGGATGTCGTCAGAGCCTATATCATCAGAGTTGGCGGTGAAGATCCGTTTGCCGGCCTTAGGGTTTGTAGAGAAAGCGTGGGCGAGCGAGTAGCCGATTACTCGGTATTCCATGATGAAGATCGTCACAGCTCATACCTCTCATCAATCCAGCGCCCAGGCGCCACATGGCGCGGCAGGGCGAATGCCTCGCCAAGCGATGCAACGACGATTGCTCGGCAGGCGGCTATGTCGATTGTGTCGCCGCCACAGATCACGTCGCCGACCCTTGCCGAGAACTCGAATCCAGGAAGCAGCGCATCGAAGCGCACTCGATGGCTGAGGATTTGCTCGCTGGCTAATCGGCTGTCAGATGTGGGGCTGAAGCGCTTGAAAACGCTTCCGCCAATTGCCTGTCGAACCCCGGATTCAGTCATCCGAGCCTGCTTGCCGTTTGCCACCAGGGTGCAGTAGTCGAGCGCGTGCCCGGTCAGTTCCCTGGCTCTTACTTCGATCATTTCACTCACATCGAATACCTCTCTGCGGTCCAGCGTCCAGACTGCGTAGCGGGTGTAGGTTCGGGTTGGGTTTCGTGCGGGGAGAGCTGGCGCTCGTTGCAGGCCACTTGCGGCAGCCAGACCTTCACGCAGCTGATGGCGTTGGCGTTCATCACGTAGCAGACGACGCCTCGAGGCTTATCCTCGAACGACCACACGTTCTTTGGCAGATCATCTGCGCTGGCGCCGGTGGCCAGCAGCAGGAGGCAGAGGGCAAGGCGGGTCATACCGGCTCACCGTTTACCGAGTAGCCGTAGTTGCAGACATCAAAGAATGCCTGCTGAGCCTCGTGAGCAATCTCTTCAGGGGTCGAGCTGTCGTCCATCTCAAACTCAACGTCTTCGCCGCCCGTAGGCCATTCGACATGTACGGTGATGCGCATAGCGATTCCTTGGCCGCCATATCGCGGCAGTGAATAGAGGGGAGAGGGGTTACTTGACCGGCCAGCCGAGCGGCATGCCGTCTTCGCGAACCAGGTGCGCTGGCAGGTCTTCTCGCATGCACATCGGTTGGGTATGAGGTGTTCCGCAGGCATGGCAGCCATTCGGCATACCGCGACAGACAGAGTGCAAAATAGGGAAGCCGCTATTGCATCGGTCTTCTGCCTTGTTGTATTCGGAGCAAGGTTTATTTTCAGACATGGCTTCGCCCTTGCTGCCCTCAGAGCAGCATCAGTGAATATTGGGGAGAGGGGTTACAGCTGGAGTACAAATGTGCTCTTTGCGGGCAGAGGCTTATTCGCCTTGGTTGGCCAGTGCATTCAGTCGCTGAAACGAGGTGCCTGGGATGCCGTGGGCGCGCTCATCCGGCGGCACATCCTCGTCGCGCAGGTCATAGCGCTTGAGCAGTTCGATCAGCTGGCGCTGGTCGTGGATGGCCTGGATGCAAGGGTGGCCTGGTAGGTCGGTGGGCTCCTCGAAGCAGATCCGGTTATAGCCATTTCCGCCGACATGCCAGGCGATCGGCGCGCTCGGCTCTGCGCTGGCGGATAGGGCGTTGCAGACCTTGCCTCGAAGCTTGTCGATAGCATCCCACCAATCTTTCCCGTACCGGTGAGCGAGCTTGGCGTGCCCGTCATGCGCGGTCATGATGTACATGAATTCGTCGGCTTCACGCAGCAGCGCCTGCGCCTCGGCCAGATAGGCGCGCAGGGCGGCAATCTCACCGCACGCGGCATCCATTGCCAGCTTGGGCTGGCCCGCATCTGCTCGCAGCCGCTCAATCTCAGAACGCAAATCGCAGATTTTCTTCCAGTGCTTGGATATGCCCTCCCGGTACCACTCGATTGAGTGTCGGAAATTCGGTTCGCCCATGAAGGTAGCTCCCTCCACGCCTACCGGCTCGCCTAGATTTCGCTCGACAGGCGTTGGGCCAACCATCGACCCCAGCCCAACAATCGGCAGCCCAGTCTCCGCCGCATCCCTCTCTGCCTCTTCTTTGGTCCACCAGAAGGCAGTACCGACCATCCAGGCTATAGGGTCGGGGTGGGGCTGCGGGGCTGCCATGGCTTGGATGATGTTCAGCAGATCATGGCGCTCAAGTTCGTCGCAGTCGCCCAGGCACAGGCGGTCGCCAACGTCGCGTGTGCACTGCGCATCGTCCTCGGTCAACTCTTCAGAGCTGCCAACCCAACCGCAGCGGCGGCATTGGGCGGGGTAATAACGTCCAACTAGCGGCTCCAGGCCAATGTATGGCGGCACGCTGACCATCTCTGTATTGCTGTATCGGTTTTCTGTGGGCATGGGGAACCTCAGTGAGAATGCGCTGATGGAAGGGAGCGCTCGGACTCGATGAAGCCAGTGCTTTGGGCTTCCCCATCCGTTGCGGCGATGAATGCAACTTCGACCTTTGCTGAATCCACCAGCACCTTCGCGACATCGGCAATAGCCTTGGCGCGGTCGATGTCCATTGGATCGTCTTTGTCTTGCAGGGCCTCCAGCGTGGCGAACAGGTGGTTACGCAGATCGGTCATCTTGTTTTTCACTTGCGGCCTCGCTGATCGCTCTCTTGAGCTTGCTGAGTTGGCGGATGGTTGATTTGAGTTCGGGCGGGTACCGGTGGATGGTGTTCCGGCGCATGTTCTCCGCTCGGGTCACGAGCTCAAGGTTGTCGAGTTCGATGTGTTGTGGGTTGCGATCCTTGAACACCACTAGGTGGCCTGGGGGGATCTCGCCGTGGGCTTCTTCCCAAAGCAGTGAGTGCACCGACTTCCATCGCCGATACGATGGGCCATCGTCGCAAATCTTCCGCTGCCGTATACCGTCCTCGGTGACGCGCTCCGTGCCCACTGGCAGCCAGGTGTGAGGCCTGTTCCCCTTGCGGAATTGAGTAGCCTCACCGCCGATCTGCAGGCCTTTCAAGCCCTTGTTCCATGGGTCTTGACCAGGCTTAAACCGATATTCGATTCCCGGGTTGTCATCCCGCCTCAGACGGCAGGCGTGCTCACTGGCGAGATATTCAGCGCTTCTGACCAGGCCCAAGGCATGGGCCTTGTTGTAGATGGAGTGGTCGGGCCGATTAAATGTGCGGACCAGGTCCGGCATTGGGGTGTCGGGGTAGAGCTCCCTGAGCCTGGCCACTTCCGCGTCGGTCCAAAATCGACGCGACGGCTCGGGCAAGGACTTCACAAGCCGTCGCCTTGCGTCTTGCAAGGCCTGCAGGGCGATTGGGTTCATGGGCGATCCTCGCCGGGGAGGCGTCATCGTTGAATAGGGGAAGGTGAATTTTCCACAAGAGGAACGTTAGGCGGGGCTCACCGACGATAGGCGTACACAGTGAAGCGTTTTGCTCCGATCTTGGAAAAAACCCAAGTGGAATGGGCAGGCCATGCGCTTCAAAGTGCGCCTGCCGATGAGTCGTGACGCGAAGCTTCGGCCATTATTCAAGCCGGAGAGCTGCTGTATGAAACGACTGACTGAATGGATCAACCTGCTGAACGAGGTCGTCAGGCTGATCAAAGAAATTCTGCTATGCCTGGTCTTGATCGGTCAGCTCCAAGGAGTGGAGCCGACCGATCCCTCAGGTCACTTCGAGTCGAAGCTACCCAGCACCAGCTTGGCAGATTCGCATACCTTATCCTCCAGAACTTGCTTGAACTCCTGAGCGATCGCCTCTCGCTGGGCTTCCTCGCCGAGCCAGCGCAGCTTGATAACCGGCTGCGAGCCGCTGGTGATGACGGACATGCGCAGGCGGATCACCTGTTCGGCCAAGCCTTCGAATGGGATGACCTTGAAGTCGAGCCAGGCCGGCAGGGTTTCCTTGCTGCTGGCCTCAATCGAATCCATGGCGCTGCGGCTGGCGCGGGTCTCGCTGACCGCGTGATCGCTCTCGGATGAGGCCTTGATGGTGATGATGCGCACGGCGGCGATGGCCTTGGCGATCGTCATACCGGCGCCGTTCTCGTCAGTAGCGGTCAGGTGCTGATGCCAGTCTTCGATCCAGTCGCTCATGGACTTCTGCACCAAGGACTGACCACATACGGCCTGCACAGCGGCGAATGCAGCGGAAGGCTTGAGACGCAGCACGGCGCGATCATCAGCATGGCCAGGGTTATCTGGAGTGCCGAGGTTGAACAGCACGGTGCAGCTCATGGCGTCCTGGTCGATGAAGCCGCGGGCTGCTGGTACCGAGCGTTCGACCACGTAAGCACCGAAGTCGACCAGGGAGTGGGTAGAGTAGGTACCACGGAAGCGGCTGCGGTAATTCTGGAAGCGTTCGAGGTCGACGACCTTGGCGCCGTCTGGCACCAGCGCAACCGGTGCATGCGTATCCAGCTGCTTTCCGGCGGCTGCCAGAGCGTCGTCGATGATCAGCTGCAGTGCTTCTTTCGAGAGGGACATACGATGTTTCCTTGTTGGGATAGGGATCAGGTGCGCGGGTGGACCGGTGCTTCGTCACGGGTGAAGAGCTGATCGTGCTTCTCGGGGAACAGCGAAATGTTGCCGCCGGTACCGACGTACATCGGTGTATCCAGGCTGGTGTTTTCGCTGCGATCACCGCGCTTGGTGGGCACCTTGTAGGCCAGCTTGTGCTTGATCTTCACCTGGTGGGAGTCACCGATCTGGCTGAAATCCAGCGTGATGGTGATCTTGCCGGCCTTGCCGTGATCGACCACGCCGGCGGCTACTTCTGAGAGGGCGTGTCCGATCTGGCTGGCGAATGCGCCGCCGTTGAGCTCCTGCAGGAACTCGGTAGTGTCTGTAGGTTTTGGCATTGCTGAGACTCCGTGAGGACGAGGCCGCTGGGCGGCAGAGTGATGTATTGCTGGCGCCGGCCGTGCCGAACGCGTGCTGTGATACGCTTCATGCTGCTTTCTGCTGATTCCATGCGCCGACGGCAGCAAAAATCTTTGCGGCTTCTGCCTCGTCGAGTGTTGTATCGGTGGGAATGGCGATCCAGCCTGCGGCTACTAGGTGATTAGGGTTGGCTGTTGCCCGCAGGTCTGTGTAGCTCGCCTGAATCACATCGGTGAGGTGCTCAGCCCTGTAGTTACCTAGGGGCGCGACCTCAACCGATTTGTGGTACCGCTCGCCAAACTCAGTGCGGCATAACACGCTGATGTAAATGGTCCAGCGGTGAGGGATATCGCACACGGCGTCAACGATCTGTCGGACGCGGATCTGCTTGAGGTTCTTCCAGTTGATAAGCACCTGCTGGCCGCTCGGATCGATGTTCACCACTGCAGCATGATTTGCTGACACCAGGGCGCGGCAGGTTCTATCCAGCCGGGCACGCATGTTGTGAGGCTTGCGCTTGCTCATTGCCGCAGGCCTTTGCTTGTAGCGCCGGCTTCCATCGCAGAGGCAAAACGCAGCGCCGCTTGGTACGTAAACGCGAAGCCCTGGACCGTTCCCGTAGCCGAGTCGACTACATCCCAAGCCTGGCCATGACTAGCGACTTGGAAGCGGGGCGCGCCGAGCTTTTCGCGAGTTTCGGCCCGAACAATCTGGGCGCGCTCGAGCAGGGCGGCGAGCACAGCCAACTTTTCCTGAAACGCAGGATGCATAGCAGTTCGCATAGGGTGATCCTCGATTATGGTCAGGCTTGAAGTTCAAGAACGTCGGCGCGGCGGACAACTCGAACCTGGGCAGTGCGGCGCTCCGGCGCGCGCCGGTCGCGACGCATGGGATCGCTGTCATTCATGGCAGCGTGCATGGCGATGAGGCCGGCCAGCACGATGCAGAGTGGGCTGATGAGCTGCTGGCGCATGGCCTTGGTGACCGCCTCGATGCGGCGCCCGGCTTCCAGCTTGAACAGCGCAGCCTCGATACGGTTGGCCACGGTTCCAGGGGTGACCGCCATCTGCCGCGCTATCTCTTTAGTGGTCAGGCCCTGGGCAACCCAGAGCAGTGCTTCCAGCTCGCGAGGTGACAGCGTCTTGCCGAGCTGGCCGGTCCATGAGCCGCAGGTGATCGTTTCCATGATTGTCCTCAGCAACCGCATTGGTCAGGCGTCAGGGTGGGTGACCAAACCCACGCGCAGCCGAGGAGCGCGGGCCTGGCGCCTGCCAATGCGGTCGTATGTGAAGGGAGGGGGATGCCGATAAAGTTCGGCTGGATGAGCCTTATGATTTATAAGGCACACAGTTGTGCGCTTTACGATGTGTCTGCATCGGGGTGTGATCTGGTATTGAGCGCCCCGTTTACGCGTTTCGGCGCATCCATCTAGGCGCTTGGGTTTCAGCGGCCACGTCTCACAGATCACACTCCAATGCAGCCTGCGATGGGGAGCAGGGCATCGGGCAGTTAACGTCAGGCTGACGTGGCGCTGGTTGTATCTTCCGGCTCTTGGGTGGTGCACGCCTTGCCGCAAAGCGGGCAGTAGTTGGCGACCACCGAAACCGTTTTGTTCACGCGCTTCATGCCGCCGGTTTTCTTCGGCGCCATGAAGTGGCCGGTAACCTCTACACAGAAGCGCCGACTAGCTTTCCCTGTCTCGATGTTCAGTGAAAGGTTGTGGCCCTCTGCGCGCATGTAGAAAGGCCCGGATCCTGGTGCCTCCTCAGCAAGCTGGTCCGTAACCAGCTTCACGGCATCGCTGATGCAGGTGCAGCTCATCGTCTTGCCCTCCAGGGCGGTTGATTTCCCGTCTGGCCCTGTCGCCAAGGCCAGCCAGTGAAATCAAATCAGGCAGCAACCTCAGCTTGAGCCGCGATTCGCTCCTGAATCTCTTGGCGGTGCACTGATACGTCCTTCGGTGCCTCGATGCCTATGCGTACCTGGTTGCCCTTAACCTGCAGCACCGTCACGCGAATTGTGTCGTTGATCACAATGGTTTCGCCCACTTTGCGGGTAAGTATCAGCATGGTCCTACTCCTTGGGTGTTGTTTGGCTCAGTCGTCGAATCCGTAACTGAAATCGTCTGGATCGCAGTCGATCAGGAGCACGGCGTTTCCGAAGTAGAGCGAAGCCAACATGCGTTCCCACTTGGAGCGAATGCGCATGTTTACGGCTATACGTTTGTCATCCAACTTCGCACTTAGGACTTCAGCTACCTGTATGGTCGGGAGGTGCGGCTCATCAGGCTTGCGCGAGCCTACGATGTGAACGTGCAGCGAGTTCTTCATGCTGTAGATTCCCCGCGAGTCAGTTCGCCAGGAGGACATGGCGCGACTGTCCTCTGGCTCTGGATCAAAGCCTATGTAGAGGAACTCTGACCGTCCGCTCATGGTTTCTTCGAAGCGGATCTCTGGGTTCATCCAATGCTCCTCGGCGGCTTTCTCGCGATGCTCGCTAACGAACTCGTCCAGCAACCCTTTGAGGGAAACTTCACCGCTCAGCAGGCCTTCACCGTCCATCACCTCTGCGATGGCTTTCTCTGCTTGGTCCAGCACGGTGGATTGCAACGCAGCTGCCTCCCACCGCTCGCGAAGTGCGTTTGCTACAAGAGCGTTGTAACGCTGCAGCTCAAACATGTCGGTGACGTTAGCTGGCAGAGCGGCTTTGATGGCTTCTTGCACTGATTTGCCGAAATCGCCATAGGAGCGGAAAGTGTCCTTCACCACGTCCTTGAACATGCTTTCAACGCCTTGATCGATCAGTTCGCGCGCACGGTCCGACTGGGCATAGACGCTGACGCGCTCGACCAATAGTTCCTGAAGAGTTTGTTGATTCATTAGGTGATCCATCCATGTGTGGTTGATTTCCCGTCTGGCCCTCGTGAGAAGGCCAGCCAGTGAAACCGTGCTCGAGGTCCACCACCGATGGCTTCACCCGATCTTCTGTCTGGCCTTGAGCTTCCCTGGTCACCTCGCTTTGATCGGCCTTGGCGCGGTGGTCATGGGGTTATGTATTCGCTACACGACTGCCAGCTGCAGCTCGGCGGCCTACTGGGTAGGGCAGCTCGTCGTGGGTGGCCGGTCCGTTTTCCGGCTGGGCTTGCTACTTCATTGGCAGATTCCTCCTATGGTTTTTGATCCGCTCCATGCTCGGCGCCGGGTTTCCCCACCACTGCCTGCTGCAGCTACTGGCTACGCATCAGGTGGCTCGCATGGTTTGGCGTCCTCCCATGGGGGGGAGTCCGGCAGCTATCCAGAGGCTGCATGGTCGACGACTTAGCTTGTCCCGACCCAGGTGATGGCCTGGGTGCGTCGAGGTGGTCACGTCTGTTTGTGTAAAGAGCGATGAGACTCGATGGCCTCGGCAGTCAGCGTTAGTGGCTGCGTACTGATGCAAATATCACGCATCGTGTTTTAAATGTCAACACGATGCGTGATTTATTTGCCTGATGGTGTGTTGAGGATTTTCCCTACGGTGCGGGTTCACGTTTCACAAGGCGTGATGTATCCTCACCGCAAGGACTGGATGGATATACAGTAAAGGAGATGGTTTATGTCCAAGCAGAAGAAGACGTCACCACAAGCACGTCAAGAAATGACCGGGGTAGAGCGCCTCGGCCTTCGAGTCTCATCGATGATTAATCACCCGATTGCGCAGTCGCAGCGCTGGGTGACGATCCATCGCCTGGACACTGATGGAGATATGGAGTGGGAGGAGGTGATGGGGCTGCTGGTCGAAACGCCTGAGCTGGATCTGACGTTCAACGACGACGATAGCGTTACGGTGCGTTGGGAGGCCCAGAGTCCTGGGGATCGCGATGATTTAGTCGTGCCAAAGGACTGGGAAGAGGAGAAGCAGGAGGAGGAGGCGCCTTTCTGACAGACATGGAAAAGCCCGCATCGGGGTGCGGGCTTTGATTAATGGTGGTAGATCAAGAAGGAACTGACATCTTGACCACGTTCCATATACTGATTTGACTACCAGCCGCACCCTTTTCTGATGTCGGCGAATGCGGCTTCAGCACCTGAAACGTCGAACGTGGCCGTAACAGGGCTCTCGCTGTAGGGCGTTACGTTGGCTACAAACGAAGTGGTTTTGATCATTTCCTTGAGCGCCGCCACCGGAGACCCGGGATAGAAGGACGAAGTGTGGTCAGTGGATACATCCCAGGTATGGGTCTCAGCCTTAGATTTGCCAATCCGGTGCGTTACTCGTGCCGAGTCAGTTCCCAAGAAGGACTTCCAATTGATGTAAAGCTCGGTTTTGTTCTGGGCGCATCGAACGATGAGATCAATCCCTTCGCCAAGGCGTCCTGTGCCGCTGCTCGCATCGAGCCGAGCGATATATATCGATTTGTCTGTCATCGGGTCGGTGGTGGTTGAGGTAGACCACTTGCCTTTGCTTGCGGATGGGGTGGGCACGGTTTTGGTGGTTAGCCCATTGCTTTCCGCCAGCGTGTCGAAGCACGACAGGCGCTCGACAGAGTTATCTAAGGCTGCGCATCTCATCACTTCTTTTTCTGATACATCTGCGAACGTAGGGCTTGCAGTTGCGAGCGCCATGGAAAGCGCTAGAGTTTGAATGGCGATTTTCACTTGGGTCCCTCCGAAAGAAAGTCCCAATTCTATCACAGTGGCCATCCGCCATCGCGCAAGCAATGAAAGCCCGCACTGCTATGAGGGCTAAGAGGAAGCTGCATGAGCCTTCAATGTGCAGGGTATGGCGCTAAAAAAGTGTGAAACTATGAAAAAGCCCGCCGAGGCGGGAATTGGCTACACCAGATGGGCATTCCAGACCAACAGCACCCGGGCTTGGATGTAGGTCTCATCAACCCGAATATCTTCAGGAGGATGGTTCGTGTTGTCCGAGATCATTCTGAAATGATCGCGACCCTTCTTCTGCAGGCGCTTGATGTACTGATGCCCTTGGTGAGAGAAGTAGTAGATTCCGTCGCCCACGAACTCACGAATGCTGATGTCAACGACCAGCGGGTCGCGGCTCTTGATGGTAGGCGCCATGGACTGGCCGACGCCTGTTATGAGCTTCAGATGGAAGTGCTCTTTGAACTCGACCCCCATCTCTCGCAGGTGAGTAGGACTGACGCGGATGTCCTGGAGCATCTCAGGGTAATCGTGCGCCACCTCACCATCGCCCATTGCTCCGCGCACGTCGTAGTGGGCGATCCACACCTCGTCGCCGACCAAGCCTGGGCGAACGAAGTCAGCGGCGATCAAATTGCTGGCGCTCGGCTCCTCAGCCGCAGCAAGAAGGCGTTGACGGGCCTCTTCCGGGATACCTTTGCCACTTTTTGCGAGCATCTGCCTCACAAGATCAGCAGTAGTCCGGGCTGGCGCCGAAATCTCGACCGTTGCCGTAGAGCTCAAGAGTAGCTCGGACTGATCGACTCCAAGAGCAGCTGCCATAGCGGCGATATCCGCCAGCGTGGGCTCACGCGTTCCGGCTTCATAGTTACCGACGCGCGACTGCGATTTCCAGCCGCAAGCATCCGCCAGCTGGGCCTGGGACATTCCCGCCGCTTTTCTCAGTCGCTTAATGCGTTGGCTCAATGATTCATTCATGCGCGGGATTTCATCACGAAATGAAATACCTGGCTTTCACTTATTGTGATTGATATTAACACGATGCGTGTTTATCCTGAGTGCTAGACATTGAGGAACCCCGAATGAACGAAGTTCGCAGAATCCGGGTAGCAGCGGGCATTAGCCAAGTCCGGCTTTGCCGGGAGCTTGGTTGGAACCAATCACGCCTGGCCAATTACGAGGCCGGCCGCCGGTGTGTCGCCCTTGATGCGGCCCGGAAAATCGTCAGTGCGCTTAACGGTCTAGGCGCTGAGTGCAGTCTTGACGATGTCTTCCCGCCAACTGCTCGCGACCCAGAAGCCGCCTGACCATTGAATGATCACTGATCTGGCGCCGCGCTTATAGATGACCGAAACACCTGCTGATCCATCCAGTACCCGGATCGCAGGCACAAAAAACCGGGTGGCAGCCCGGTTTCTTCAACACAACATAGAGGTCGATTATGCATAGAGCGATCGATGCAAGCAACACCCACGCTCCCTCGGCAATTCCATGCACTGAGCAACTGCGCCGATTGATGTCGACTCGTGAAGTGGCTGAGTTGACCGGCAAGAGTCACGACAACGTTTTGCGTGACGCTCGATCCTTGGCAAA
Source organism: Pseudomonas sp. KCJK9111 (assembly GCF_046231935.1). Lineage (NCBI taxonomy): Bacteria > Pseudomonadati > Pseudomonadota > Gammaproteobacteria > Pseudomonadales > Pseudomonadaceae > Pseudomonas > Pseudomonas sp. KCJK9111. Next base: position 15,141 of record NZ_JBJJMO010000039.1, read on the forward strand.
AAGGGGTGTCCTCAAATCTGAGGAGACCCCCTACGTGCATTCTCAAAACGGCCAGGCTTACCCTGAATTCCTTCTCGATCAGCGGGATGCCCTGGTGCTGGTTTCGGGCTACGACGCGTCACTCCGCGCCAGGATCATTGATCGATGGCAGGAACTGGAGGCCCGAGTGCTGGCGCACATGCGGGTCCCGACAAATTTCGCAGAGGCGTTGCGCCTGGCTGCCGACAAGGCCGAGGAGAACCAGCGCCTCCAGGATGCGCTCGCCAAGCAGGCACCGAAGGTCGCGGCTATCGTGCGTTTGGCGGGTGCAGGCGGCGCTATATGTGTCACCGATGCGGCGAAGCAGCTTCAGGTGGCGCCATTCAAGCTGTTTGGCTGGCTGGAAGAAAACCGTTGGATCTATCGTCGCCGCGGCTCTAAGCGATGGATTGCCTATCAGCCCCGGATCAGTGCGGGGCTGCTCAAGCACAAAGTGACCGGCCTTAAGCCTGATCCCGAAACAGGCAGTGACCGCGCAGCGTTCGATGTTCTGGTAACGCCGAAGGGGTTGGCACGCCTGGCAGAGCTTCTCGCAGTGCCCATGGCTGGCCTATGCGTAGGACGGAGCTGACATGCAATTCACTGTAACAATCAACCAGGTCAAGGCCTTGGAATGGGGGCTGAACTCCCAGCAGGCGTTGCTGTTCGCGTTCGTTTATGGCTGCCCGAGTTGGGCCAAGGCGATGACCACCGAGCAGGGCGTTTTCTTCGTGTTGAGCAAGGCCAAGATCATCGAAGAGCTGCCGCTGCTGACAGATAAACCCGACACGGCGTATCGCATGCTGAAGGCACTACAGGACTTTGGTCTGATCGAGCTTTCGAGCACTTCGAATGTCACGCTTTTCCGGCTGACTGATAAGGCCGCGCAGTGGAACAAAAAAGAGGATGGGTCGGAAAAATATCCGACCTTGAAGACGGGTACAGAGGGTCGGAAAAAAATCCGATCTACCTCGGAAAAAAATCCGAGCAAGGTCGGAAATAAATCCGAGCCAGGGTCGGAAAAATCTCCGACAAATCAAGATACCAGTAATCAAGATACCAATCAGGATACCAGTCACAGTTTGCAGGATGCCCCGGCTGCGCCGTCGCAACCCACGGGGCTGACGCTGGTTCCGGCTGGTGCACCCCGGTGTGAAATCCCAGAGGACATGCCCGGGCCGAAAGACCAGACCTGCAAGACTTTCAAGGCCTGGGCTAACTACGCGATGGCCTACCGCAAGCGCTACAGCGCCTGGCCAGTGTGGAACGCCAAGGTTGGTGGCCAGCTGGGCCAGCTGATCGACCGCCTGGGCATCGACGTCGCTCACCATGTCGCCGCTTACTTCGTATCGATAAACGACTCGAGGCTGATCAATGGCTGCCACAACCTCGGCGACCTGCTCACCAAGTGTGAGGCCTACCACACCCAGTGGGTCACGAACCGGCAGATGAACGCGACCACTGCCCGCCAGCAGGAGCAGACCCAGGCAAACATCAACGCCGCCCACGCCGCCGCCGATGCCATCCGCAACAGCCAAGGGAGCAAACGCAATGCTTTCCTGTGACGACATCGCCGAGCTGGCCATGGCTATTTGCGCAACGGCTGAAGCCATGGGCCAAGCCATTAGTGCTGCTGGGGCCAAGCTGATCGCCGAAGACCTGTCAGCGCACGAACCTGAGGTGATCGCTGCCGCTCTGCGCGCTTGCCGTCGTGAACCAGCCGGGCGCCTGTCGCTGGGTATGGTCCTGAAACACATCCACGCTGCCGATGGCCGGCCCGGTAAGGATGAAGCGTGGTCCATCGCCCTGGCGGCCAGTGACGAATACGAGACGGTAGTGCTCACCCATGAGGTTCGTCAGGCCATGGTGGCGTCCCAGCCGATCCTCGAAGCAGGCGACAAGATTGGCGCCCGAATGGCTTTCATGAGCGCTTATGAGCGCTTGGTCAGCTTCGCTCGAGCTGAAGACAAGCCTGTCACCTGGGAGGTTTCTCTGGGCTTCGATTCCGAACGGCGCGTGACAGCCGTTGAAACCGCCGTGCGGGCTCAATTGATCAGCCGTGACATGGGGGACAAGTACCTCGCCGACCTTCGCATAGCTCCTGTGACGGCTGACGGCCAGGCCATCGCAGGCCTGCTTACAGGAGAGGTTCGCACTCAGCCCAGCGCCGCGGTGCGGGAGAAGCTTGCAGAAGTCCGCTCGATATTGACGGCTTCCAAGGCCAAGAAAGACAGCGCCCGTGCGAAAGAGGCGCAGCGGCGCCGTGTTAGCACCTATCTTCGCAAGCGCCAGGCTCGCGCGGCGTTGGCTGGGTCGGGCATGCAGCAGTGAAACGAATCTGGACCGTGCACGTACCAGGCTATCGGCCATTTTCCATGGTGCTGATGGACGGCCCTTTAGACCAGCCTGGCGCGCTTCGCCAGGCAAGATTGATATGGCTGCATTGCGAGGTTGAATGATGAGGCAGACCAAGCTGACCAAGGCCGCGCGTGGCCGCGAGTGCCAAGTGCGTATCCCAGGCGTGTGCAACGGCGACCCCGAGACTACTGTCTTGGCGCACTATCGCCTGGCGGGTACCTGTGGCGTCGGTAAAAAGCCGCACGATATGCAGGGCGCATGGTGCTGCAGCGCTTGCCATGACGCATGCGACGGCCGAAGCCACGTGATTGACCGCATCACCGCTCGCCAATACCACGCCGAGGGCGTGATGCGAACCCAGGCGCAGCTCATCAGCGAAGGGGTATTGGTCGCATGACTGCATTGGCTATGCGCGCGTTCAAGCCACGCAAACCTCGCGCCAAGCCCGTCGACAGGGAAGGGCAGGAGCAGGCAGCACTGATGCAGGAGCTGCAGCTGCGTTACCCGCAGGTGTTCAAACTGATCTATCACGTTCCGAACGGGGGGCACCGAGTGAAGGCGGTGGCCGGCAAGCTCAAGGCCCAAGGAGTCAAAGCGGGAGTGCCTGATCTTGTCCTTCCGATGGCCCGCGGTGGCTGGTTCGGCCTGTATGTCGAATTCAAAGCTTTGCCGCCGTTCGATGCTGACATCTCTCCCAGTCAGCACGCTTATATTGAGGCTCTGACCGAGCAGGGCTACTTGGCGATTGTGTGCCGGGGCCGCATTGACGCCACAGAAGCGATACGTGCCTACCTCCTGCAGCCTGCGACGGTGGCAGCATGAGCGCAACGCGGTCCATCAAATTCACGGAAACTGAGGTGCGCCGACAGGCCGCCGATCTGGCCGTGCGCGACCTGCGCGATCCGCGTTACCCGGGCCTGTACCTGCGCTTCTGGTCAGATCGATCTAGGGGCACCTGGCACCTGGTCCGCGGCAAGCAGTGGGTGCCGGTAGCACGCTGGCCTGATCTGGGCGCTGCGGCCGTAATCGCTGAGCTGCCCACACTGCGCCAGCGCATGCTTCGCGACCCGGCCACCGCACCAGTCGCATCGGGCATGGCTACAGTGGGGCAGCTGCTCGATTGGTATGGTGACCGCATGGGCCGAGACCGGGCGCTGTCCACTAAGCGCAAGGCGGGTGCACGATCGGCGATTGCGCAGCACCTGAAGCCGCGCTTGGACGGTTTGGCCATAGCTGATGTGACCGCCGACAGCCTAGACAAGCAGCTGATGTGGCCGTCTCAGGCCGAGGTATCGCTGTCGTACCTGCGCCAGATGTTCGCGTTGCTGCTGACCGCCTTCAAACAGGCAAAGCGCCTGGGGCTGGTCGTGGCCGATCCCATGGCCGGCATGCGCTTCAGCGACTTCACCAAGGCCAAGATCATGCCTAAGGCCTCCCGACTGCGAGCCGTGCAGTTGCCTGAGGTCATGCAGCAGCTGGTACATGCCTTTGATGACGCGCCCGAGAAAGTGATGCTGGCCCTGATGATGCTGGCGCATGGCACCCGGATCGGCGAGACCCGTATGGCACGGTGGAGCGAGGTTTCGATAACGGCCGGTGAATGGTTCATCCCTGCGGCGAACGCCAAGACCCGGACCGAACACCGTCTCCCGCTAACCGCCCAGCTATGCGCTCTGCTGACGCGCTACCGGGATATCCAGCAGGCCAATGGGTACGAAGGCGTTTACCTGTTCCCGAACCGGCGCGGCGTGTGCTTGAGCGAAGGCCAGGCCAGTGCGGTGTTCACCGAGCTTGGCCGGGGCGAGTGGACCAGCCACGATTTGCGCAAGGTATCGCGCAGCACCTGGACCGACCTCGGCATTGATGGACATATCGGCGAGATGCTGCTCAACCATTCACTGGGCAAGATCGCCAGCACCTACATCCACACCCAGGCCATGGCGCAACGCAGGGCCGCCCTAGAAAAGTGGCACGCCTGGTTAGACAGCATCGGCTTTGGGCGCATACACGGCCTTACAGAGGCCTTATCCGAAATCCCACAGAATCCGGCGCAGGCCACAGAGGACAAGGCCTCTAGCCCGCATTCCGAATTTGTTACTAGCGAGGATTCAAAATGAGTCAGAGCCTCAAACCGGGCGACCTCGCCTTGATCATTGGAGCCTTCAGCGTCACCGAAAATATCGGTCGCTCGGTCGAGCTCGTCGAGTTCGTGCCACCCTTCGGCTCCGTCTTCTGCCAGGACGGTTACTTCGACGCGGATGCTCCGGGCCTTTGGATCGTCACTGGTGAAGGCCTGGTGCGTAACGCAGAAGGCGGCAAGGTGATCAGCAACTTGGCCGGCTGCGACCCTCAGCACCTGCGGCCGTTGCGGGGCGACGATCCTGGACAGAGGAAGCCAGATGCGCAGGCCCTGCGCGACTTGGGCCTGGTGTCGACATGAAAAAGATCCACGGCCCAGCATTGCGCAAAGGGCGGATCGTCTTGGCTCAGTGTCCAGACTGCAACGGAAAGGCAGTGATGAAGGGCGTCTTCTACGAGTTGCCATGTGGCCGCTGCAACGCATCGGGCTGGCTGTCGGCCGTCACTGGCGAGCCGCTGCCGCTGGAAGAGCTTGTAACGCAGTTGGGCCTACGTGTGCATGAGCTGGAGCAGCAGGTTGATCGCCAGCGACCGCCGCGCACCGAGGGTCCATCTGCGCAGTACGAAACCAACAACCGCCGCGGCGCCGGCGGCACCAACTACACCGGGGATTGAGGGGAAGATATGAGCCACTTGGAGAGAAGTGCAGAAGAATTGCTCGAGCATTGGGGTCGCTGGGTTGTGCTGGGCTCCGGCGTGTCCTGCTGCGCGTCGCGTGAGAACACCATCCTCGACCCGGTCATCACCGACGACGAGGCCCTGTTTATAGATCGCCTGGTCGGCCGTCTGTTGCAGCGCTATGCAGAGTGCGGGGCGGTGATCATGAAGTACTACACGTCACGGGACACCTCGCTGCGTGAAGTGGGCAAGAAGCTGAAGTTCGGAGAGGAGAAAACAAGGCAGCTCTGGAAGGCCGGTGTTGCTTGGGTTGATGGGGCGCTTGATGCTCGTCGTGAAGCCGCTTGACATCCCCGGTCCTCATCCCTATATTTCGTGTTACTTTGCGGTAGGTGCGCGAGAGCAAACTCGCCATCAGCAGCAGCCACCTTGAAGCCTCGGCATATGCCGGGGCTTTTTCTTTTCTGGAGAAATGGATGGACCCGACCGACCTCGGCCCAGGCACAGCCACCTGGCTGGGCGGTACGGGCACCGTCCTGCTGGGCGTCTTCCTCTGGCTGCGCAAGTTCCTATCGAAAGACGCGGCAGATCGCGCGATGGATAACGCCGATATCGGCACGGTGCGCCGCCTGAACGAACTGCTCGACTCTGAACGCGAGGCCCGCAAGCTCGCCGAAGCCCGGGCTGACCAGTTCGCCAAGGAGCGCAACGACCTTGCTGCCACCGTTGGGCGCATGGAAGGGAAGATCGAGGCTCTGACCAGCCAAGTCGGCCAGCTCACTGAGCGCGTCTCGCTGCAGAGCGAAGAGATCGCCCGGTTGCGCACGAAGCTTGGAGGTATGTCGTGATGGACAGATGCGCACTTGAATTCATTGCTCGCCGCTGGTGGCGTCGCATTGAGGTTTGGGTAATCGCCCTGTTGCTCGTCGTGGGTGGCGGGTTCGGCGGCTACCAGCTCGCTCAATGGGCCCTTGCCCGCAGCTACCTGGAGCAGGTCGCCGAGATCCGCTCCGCCTATGACGAAGCCAGCCTGCAGCGTGATCAGAGGCTGGACGAGCTGGCCAGGCAGACCGGTAGCGCGGCCGCTAAGGCCTCAAAGGCAGCCACCACCGCCACACAGGCTGCCGATAAGGCTGACGAGGCCCTTAGTCGAGTCTCGCCCTGAGCGGCACAAAGTCTATATACGCGGCTCCGAAGCGATTTTTTTCCTTCACCTTAGTGGGGCGCATCTTCAGCCCAGGCCACATCCCGCGTAAAACCCATTTTTTCGCAGGTATATAAGCCTGTGGCACTTAACTTATGACCAGCTCCTTCCTCGGTTTGTGCAAGTAGGATCAGTCCTTGACCCATGAGGAAATTCTTGGTCGCCAAGAGTGGCATCGGACCATATTTTGGTGCTAGTTCTTCGCTTGAAGGATGGCTCGCAGCTATCCCGAAATCAGCTGGAAGCAAACGAATAGCATTAGGAAAAGCTTGAAAAAGGGTAGTCAATACTCGGATCGAAAGATCGTCTAATTGGTCTGTTTGAAATTCCATTCTGTTACCGCCTTGTCCGAGGACTTTTCGTTGTAAGAGCCTAAATAGGGCAGAGGAGCGAGAGCGCGTCAAGTCACTGAGAGCCGCCCATGCAAGCCTTTTATCTTCCCTAAAAGCTACAGCTATAACCACCAAAATTAAGTGGTAAATCAAATTCAATCGCGTACAGAGCGAGGAACGACCGTGATCAAGCTGACCAGCACCAACGGCAACAATCACTACCTGGCGCCTGCTGCTATCGCTCGTGTAAGCGAGGCCAGCGCCAGCTCTCAATGGCACGGCATCTGCGCCATCGTCCATACGTTCGATGGCCAAACGCTTGAGGTTCGCGAGCGCGCCACCGATATCGCCAGCCAAATTGGTATGCGCCGAGAGGGGTGAGAGGTGGCTAGGACACTAGCGCCGTATACACCCTGCAAGCTTTACGTGGACGGCGCCGACGGCATCGTGGTTGGTGACTACATAACCACTGCTGCTGGTTCTGCCTACCTGGTGCAGACGCTGAGGGTGAGTCGCACCAGGCCAGAGCGCAAGCACATGGACTGCCTGCGCTGGCCCATTGCTGAGTTACCGCCTGATGCACGGTGCTACCAGCTGACTTGGTACAAGAGATAAGGAACATCGGCCATGGCCAAGGTTTACGCAACGATCGTCTGCCGCCACCGCTGGTGGTTGAAGTACTACTTGGCTGGCGTGCTGCTGGCGTGTCACCTCACCGGGCGTGATCCTCACCTTGGTCGCGTCACGCGCTGGATAGAGCGCGGCATCGTGGTCGAGGTGCGTTGATGGCCAGGCTCAAGACGATCAGCCCCCGCCTACAGGAAGCCGAAAACACTAGGGTCAAGCTAGTAGACCCCAGCAGTTGGCGTAGTGGAATGACCAGCTCGCAGCGCGGGTACAACTACAAGTGGCAGAAGGCGAGGGAGCGATATCTCGAAGAACACCCGCTCTGCGCCTACTGCGCGAAGATCGGGCGAACGACCGCCGCCGGCGTTGTTGACCATGTCGTGCCGCACCGGGGTGATCGCGATCTGTTCTGGAACCAGGACAACTGGCAACCGCTCTGCAAGTCCTGCCACGACACGGTCAAACAAGCCGAAGAGGCCGCAGGCGTAGTGGGTTCACCGCGCGGCGCACCAAATAGGTGCGGGATCTTTCCCTAAGCACACCAGTGACGTGCCACAAAGGGGTAGGGGGGTCAAAAGCTAGGGGTTCTCATCTAGCTAGACCGCTCCCGACCCCACGTACAGATTTTTTTCCCCCACAGGATTTTTGTTAAATGGCTTTAACATCCCGCAAGCGCGCTTTCATCGCCGCGCTGAGGGAAGGTGCGTCCAATCGGGACGCTGCTGTGGCCGCTGGCTACTCCGAGCGCACAGCGTCTGCGGCGGGCTCTCGGCTGGTCAAGGACAAGGACGTGGCGGCCGAACTGATGAAGCTGCGCGCCCTGGGGCTGATGCCTCCAGATGTTAAAGGCGATGTTAAACCGGATGTTAAAGCCAGGCCCGCCGCCAAGGCTGCCAAAGAGGCTGGGCCGGGCCCGGAAGCGCCTTCGGCACCGGAGGATCAAACCGAGCGGGAACCTGCCGGGTTCGACCTGGCCCAGGCGCTGCTGCACCGTGACCCAAAGGACTTCCTCCTGGCGGTGATGAACGACCAGGAAACGGAAGCGAAGCTGCGCGTCGATGCCGCCAAGGCGCTGATGCCATTCGTTCACCCTCGCAAAGGCGAGAGCGGCAAGAAGGACCAGGCCCAGGCCAACGCCGATAAGGCAGCTAACGGCAAGTTCGGCACCCGCCGCGGCCCGCTGCAGTCGGTGAAATGATGGAGTGGTCAACCGCTTGCCCAGACTGGGAGCAGCGCATCGTCGCCCGCCAGGGCCTGATTCCGTTCGAGCCGCTATTCCCGACCGAGGCCGAGGAAGCCCTCGACGTGTTCGGTGCGCTGCGCATGGTGGACGCCACCGGCAGTCCACTGATGTGCGAGACCGTACGTGACTGGGTCAACCAGTTTGTGGCTGCGATCTTCGGCGCCTACGACCCAGACTCGGGCCGGCGCCTGATCAGCGAGTTCATGCTGCTGATCAGCAAGAAGAACGGCAAGTCGACCATCGCCGCCGGCATCATGCTCACCGCACTGATCCTCAACTGGCGGGCGTCGGGTGAGTTCATTATCTTGGCGCCGACCAAGGAGATCGCGGATAACTCCTACCTCCCGATCCGGGACATGGTGGGTGCCGACGACGAGCTCAAAGCCTTGCTCAAGGTGCAGGATCACCTGCGCACGGTGACGCACCGGCAGACAAATGCCACGCTCAAGGTAGTAGCAGCAGACAGCGAGACAGTGTCGGGAAAAAAGGCCATTGGCGTGTTCATCGACGAGCTGTGGGTGTTCGGCAAACGCGCCAATGCCGAGGCGATGCTGAGAGAGGCCACCGGTGGCCTGGCATCCCGACCGGAGGGGTTCATCATCTGGGCCACCACCCAGTCCGACGCCCCGCCTGCTGGCGTGTTCCGCCAGAAGCTGATGTACGCCCGCAAGGTGCGCGACGGCGAGATCGTCGATAAATCGTTCCTGCCGGTGCTGTACGAGTTCCCCAAGGCAATGCTTGACGCCGGCGAACACCGGGACTTCTCCAACGCGTATATCACCAACCCTAACCTTGGGCTGTCGGTCGACGAACCTTTCATCGAGCGCGGTTATGCACAGGCCCAGCTGGACGGCGAGGAGTCTTTCCGCGGCTTCTTGGCCAAGCACCTGAACGTGGAGATCGGCTTGGCGCTGCTTTCGGATCGCTGGGCGGGTGCTGATTTCTGGGAGACACAGACCTCCGAGCTATGCCGGACGTTGGAAGACCTGATTGAGCGGTGCGAAGTGATCGATATCGGTGTCGATGGCGGGGGGCTGGATGACTTGCTTGGCTTTGCAGCACTCGGTCGAGAGCAGGGCACACGGCGTTGGCTGACCTGGACCCATGCTTGGGCCCACCCATCAGTACTGGAGCGGCGTAAAGCAGAAGCGCCGCGCATCCGCGACTTCGCGAAGGATGGGCACCTGACCCTGGTTGAACGCATCGGCGACGACATCGAGGCGGTGGCACAACTGGTGGCGCAGGTCGAACAGGCCGGCCTGCTGGACAAGGTCGGGCTGGACCCGGCCGGCGTCGGGGCGATCCTCGACGCGCTGGAGGCTGTTGGAATTCCGCGCGAAAAGATCGATGGCATTTCCCAAGGCTGGCGTCTGGGCGGAGCCATCAAAACCGCCGAGCGCAAACTGGCCGAGGGCACGCTACTACACGGTGGCCAGCCGATGATGGCCTGGTGCTGCGGTAACGCCAAAGTTGAGCCCCGTGGCAACTCGATCCTCATTACTAAGCAGGCCAGCGGCTCGGCCAAGATCGACCCGCTGATGGCGCTATTCAACGCTGTGACGCTGATGGCCCTCAATCCCGAGGGCCAAGGCGGCATGGAAAACTTCATGGCCGGCATTCGGGATCCACTGATCGCATGAACGCATTTCACTACTTCATCATCTGCGCGGTGTGCGGATTCGGCCTAGCCTGCGCGGGCGTCTGGATGCTGGCGGGTACGGGCTGGTCTCTGCTCGCGGGCTCGGTCAGTCTGTTCAGCATTGCAGCGTTCATTCGCCGAGGGCTGAGCAGTGATTAAAACCCTCTCTCAGGCGCTCGGCACAGCAGCCGCCAAGCCCTCGGCAAGCATGAGCAGTTGGCTGGGCAAAAGCATTCGATTGTCGGACGGCGGGTTCTGGAGCGCCTTCTTGGGCGCCCAGTCCAGTAGCGGCAAGTCAGTCACGGTCGACAAGGCCATGCGCCTGTCGGCGGTCTGGGCCTGCGTTCGCATCATCTCCACCTCGGTCGCAGGCTTGCCTCTCAGCATCTACCGGCGCCTCCCGGACGGCGGGCGCGAGACGGCGCGAGACTTCCCGCTCTACGACGTGGTGCACAACAGCCCGAATGAGGACATGGCAGCCTTCCACTTCTGGCAGGCGGTCGTCGCTTCGATGCTGCTGTGGGGCAATGCTTACTGTGAGATTCACCGGTCCGGCGGGCGGGTCATCGCACTAGACTTCCTGATGCCGTCGCGGGTAACTCCGGAGGCGGACGATGATGGTCGGCTGCGCTACTTTTTCCAGCCGCGCAAGGGCGCTCGCCGAGAGATTGCCCAGGGCGACATGTTGCACATCCCGGCCTTCACCCTGGATGGCCGGATGGGCCTCTCGGCAATTCGTTACGGCGCCGATGTATTCGGCTCGGCCATGTCGGCCGACGATGCTGCCAATACCACCTTCAAGAACGGGATGATGCCCACCGTAGCCTTCTCGGTGGATAAGACGCTCAACCCCACGCAGCGTGCCGAATTTCGAGACTACGTTAAGACGATTTCTGGCGCGCTCAATGCGGGTAAGAGCCCGGTGCTCGAGCAAGGCGTGAAGCCCGAGATGATCGGCATTAACCCGGCTGACGCCCAGCTGCTCGAGTCACGTGGGCACAGCATCGAGGAGATCTGTCGTTGGTTCGGCGTGCCGCCCTGGATGGTGATGAAAACTGACAAAGGCAGTAACTGGGGCACAGGCCTTGAGCAACAGCAAATCGCGTTTCTGACCTATTGCATCATGACCTACACGGCGCCAATCGAGCAGTGCGTGAACAAGCGATGCCTAACAGCGGTGGACCGGATCAAGCACTACGCGGAGTTTTCGCTGGAAGCCTTCCTGCGCGCTGACAGTGCCGGCCGTGCCGCCTACCTCAGCACCATGGGCCAAAACGGCTACATGACCCGAAACGAGGGTCGGCACAAAGAGAACCTGCCCAGCATGCCTGGCGGCGACATCCTCACCGTGCAATCGAACCTGGTACCGCTTGACCAGCTGGGCAAACAAAACGATAGCCAAGCCGCGCGCGCGGCGCTGATGAACTGGCTTCAAAGCAACTCCGGGGAGTAACCCATGAAACACAAGATCCAGTCTCGCGGCCTGCGCAGCGAGATGAGCCCGCGTGCGCTCGATAAATGGAACCCCGCCATTCAGGCGGCCGTGGAAAACACCTCGGAAACCATCACCATCTACGGTGTTATCGGTGAGGACTGGTACGGGGAGGGCGTGACCCTCAAGCGTATCGATGCAGCGCTGCGGGCCATTGGCGACCGTGAGGTGACGGTGTACATCAACTCGCCAGGCGGTGACATGTTCGAAGGCATTGCCATCTACAACCGCCTGCTCGAGCACAGCCAGAAGGTCACCACCAAGGTGCTGGGTATGGCAGCCAGCGCCGCGTCGATCATCTACCTGGCTGGCGCCGAGCGCCAGGTCGCCAGCAGCGCCTTCCTGATGATCCACAACTGCTGGACCTTCCTCGCCGGCAACCGCCACTACCTGCGCGACGTGGCCGACGACATGCAGGAGTTCGACGCCGCCATGAGCGACCTCTACGCCGAGACCAGCGGCCAGACCCCTGAGAGCATGGCGGAGCTGATGGACGACGAGACGTTCATCCGCGGCAAGCGTGCCGTGGAGCTCGGCCTAGCTACCAGCATCCTCGCCCCGGGGGAAATCACCGAGCGGGAGACCGAGGAATCTGCCCAGGCCAACGCCCTGAAGGCCATGGACACAGCGCTCGCGAAAGCCGGTATGCCCCGGTCCGAGCGCCGCGAATTATTTGCCAGTTTCAAGTCCAGCATGCCTCGCGCTGCTGGCGGGGGTACGCCTCGCGCTGCCCTGACCGACAAGCCGAACGCTGTCGCGCCAGACCTCTCCGCCTCACTGAGCGCGGCAACCAATCTCTTGAACTCTCTGAAAGGTAAATGACCGTGGACTATGAAGCCCAAGTCAAAGAAATCAACGCCACGCTCAAGGGCATCGGCGACCAGATCAAAAGCCAGGCCGAGGCCACCGAGAAGCAGATCAAAGCTTCCGGTGAGATGAACGCCGAAACGCGTGCGAAGGTTGACGAGCTGCTAACCAAGCAGGGCGAGGTCTCGGCGCGCTTGCAGGAAGCAGAGCAAAAGCTTGTTAACGCTAACCGCTCGCGCAGTGAGCCGGACCGCCAAAAGACGGCCGGCGAAATCGTCACGGCATCTCAGGAGATGGAGGGTGTTGATTCCTCGTTCCGCGGCTCCCGCCGCATCTCGGTAGCTCGGGCAGCTATCACCTCGGCAACCGGATCGGCGGCGGACACAGTACCTGCTGATCGCCGCTACGGCATCCAGGCAATCCCTGAGCGTCGACTGACTATCCGTGACCTCATCGCACCAGGCCAGACTGGCAGCAACTCGGTGGAGTACGTTCAAGAGGAAGGTTTCACCAACAGCGCCCGACCAGTCGCCGAAGGTACCGCCAAGCCCTACTCCGACATTAAATTCAAGCTGGAGAACGCGCCCGTTCGCACGCTGGCTCACCTGTTCAAGGCCAGTCGGCAGATCCTGGACGATGCACCTGCGCTGCGCAGCTTTATTGACGCTCGTGGCTACTATGGCCTGAAACTCGCGGAAGAGTCGCAGATGCTGTTCGGTAACGGTACCGGAGCGAACATTGGGGGGATCGTACCGGCGGCTCAGCTCTACTCGCCTCCTGGCGGTGTTGTTGTGCCAGGTGAGCAGCGCATTGACCGCATTCGTTTGGCGCTGCTGCAGGCAGAGCTCGCTGAGTATCCCTCGGACGGCATCGTTCTCAACCCAATCGACTGGGCCATGATCGAGCTGCTCAAGGATGCACAAGGACGCTATCTGATTGGCCAGCCTCAAGGTGATACCCAACCCACTATGTGGCGGCGTCCCGTAGTTGCCACGCAGGCCATGCCGGTCGATGACTTCCTGGTAGGTGCATTCGGTCTAGGTGCCCAGATCTTCGACCGCATGGATGTTGAGATCCTCATCTCGACCGAGAACGACAAAGACTTCGAGAACAACATGGTGACCGTCCGTGCGGAGCAGCGCTTAGCATTGGCCATCTATCGAGGCGAAGCTTTCGTCACTGGCCCGCTCACTCGCACGTCCTAACCCAACAAAAACGGCGCCGGCCCCGGCGCCATTGAGGAGTCAATCTCATGGCCAGCACGAAAAAGCAGGACAAGGCTGACACGGTCACGCCCTCAGCGCCCGAAGCGTTGCAACATCAGCTCGAGGATTCTCAGTCCAAAGACCGACCAGCCGAGCAGGTTTCGCCGCTCGATCCTGAGCAGGCACCGGCAATTGTCACGGTGAATGCCGACTCTGGCCTCGAGCAAATGAGGCCATTGCTCGTGGAGCAACCGACAGCAACCGAAATATCGGCCTCGCACGCTGATGCAACTGACGTCACGCAATCGCGTATCGACGAGCAGCGCCAAGCAGCCAGTGGAGACCAGGTAAAAGCTGAGTCGACCACGATTCCGCGTACAGACCCGAACCCTATCAGTGTCGAGGTTTACCCAATGCGGACCTACATGGACGAAGGCGAACTGCGTCGTCGCGGCGGCCCAAGTTACCAGGTGCCGCGGCGGCATGCTGAAGACCTAGAGCGTCGCAATCTGGTATCTCGCACTCCACTGGAGGAGTGATCCATGTCGCTGATCAGCATGGCCCAGGCCCGCGCCCACCTGCGTGATCCGGACGATGAGGACGACTACCTACAACTGCTGATCGACTCGGCCGAGCTCTCGGCAATGAACTACCTCAACCGCCAGGTTTACGTCGATGCGCAGTCGCTGGCTGAGGCGATCGCAGCCGAAGTTGCCGGGGACAAGCCCATGCTCAGCAATGCACCGTTCAAGTCCGCTTGCCTGCTGATCCTGGGCCACCTGTACGCCAACCGCGAAGACGTTGTGATCGGCACCATCGCCACCGACCTGCCCCGGGGTTCTCAAGCGCTGCTGACGCCTTACCGGGTCGGGTGGGGCATATGAGGGCCGGCCCGCTTCGCCATCGTTGCCAGTTGCAGGAAGAGAGGTCCACGCCCGAGCCAGGCGGCGGAAGGCGCAAGTCCTGGGTGGAGGTCAAGCCCATCTGGGCAGAGATTCAGCTACCCACGGGTCGGGTCGACCCAGTCGCCAACCAGATCCAGAACGTTGTGTCTGCCGAAATCCGGGTGCGCTTTTCGCGCATCTACAAGAACGGCATGCGGCTCGTACATGTGTCAGCTGACGATACCTACTTGATCGAGGCTGTGTTGCCCAGCAACGAGCGAGACATGCTGCGGCTGCTCTGCTCCAACGTCATCAATCCTTGAGGAAACCACCATGAAAGTACGAGCGCTGGCCAGTCTCTCTGGCCCCATGGGCGAAAAGGCCATCGGCGACACCTTCGACGTGAAGGCGGAAGAGGGTCGTAGCCTGGTCGAGAACAAGCAGGCGGAAGAGGTCACCCCTTCCACCAAGACGGCCGATACGGTCAAGGCTGCAGCGGCGGCCAAGGGCGAGTGAAGTGGCCCGCCGATCGCGCCTGACGGGCGATATCAGGCTGCGCAAGGTGCTTCGCACCATCCACCAGACCGTCGACAACGAGGTCAGGGCGGCCATGCAGGATGGGGCCGAGAAGATCCTAGCCAGCATGAAGCAGTTTGTGCCTAAGGATACCGGCGCCGGCGCAGCCGCTTTGACTGCCTATGTAGCCCCCAGCGGCCTGGATGCTCAGATTGGTCTACGTGGTAAGAAGGCGAATCGTCGGTATTTCTACCTGCGCTTCCTGGAGTACGGCACCAAGGGCACTTTCAAGAGCCAGGAGAACGGTCGCCGGGCGGGAAGGGCCGCGAACAAAACCGACGGTACCAACTGGTTTGGCAAATCGCCTGACATTCCTGCCATGCCTGCCCACCCTTGGCTCAGGCCGGCGATGGATGTGAACCGCGAGGTTGTTCTCGCCGATATCAGGGCGGCAGTCGCTCGTACGCTCGACAGGGCATCCAGAGGACAGTGATATGGCAGATCCAGCATGGGCCCTGCAGGTCGCTCTGCATGCTCGTCTTGAGGCGGGCCTGCCATGCCCGGTGCATGACGGCGTACCCGATAACTCCCCGTTTCCTTACGTGACTCTCGACAGTGCAGTCAGCGATGCAGCGGATTTCTTGGCCAGCCGCAAGGATCAGCGCTTCCTGTATCTGTCGGTCTGGAGCCAGTACCAGGGCCAGAAGGAGGTGCACGAGATCATGGCCAAGATAGACGCCCTGCTTCACAACCAGCCGCTGGTGCTCACAACCGGCCATGTCATCGGCATGCAGGTCACGCGCAAGCAGACCAGCCGCGAGCCTGATGGCAGGACCTACCACGGTGCAGTGACGCTGCGCGTCCTCACCCAACACTGATCTACCCCTGAATCCGCCGCGTTGCGGCATATCACCTGTCCCAGGAGGACTACCCATGCCTGTTACTACCGCAGCCGGCACGAAGATTTTCATCGGCCCGCGCCTGACCGCAGATTTGCCCAAGGATGCGGCCGCTGCACTGACCTTGTTGGCAGCCATCACCTACACCGAGATCGGTGAAGTCGAGAACATCGGCGATTACGGCGATGAGGTGGGTGACGTCACGTTCGCCTCGCTCGCCGCCTCCCGAACCCGACACCTCAAAGGCCTGGCCGATGCCGGATCTGTCGACCTGTCCATCGGTCTGCTCGACGACGATGCGGGTCAGCTGGCGCTGCAGGCCGCACAGAAAGACCGCAGCCGCTTCGATTACCCAGTGAAAGTGCTGTACGAAAGTGGTGTCGCCGATTACTTCGCCGCCAAGGTCATGTCTTCCCGCAAACAGGTCGGCGGCGCCGAGGATGTTCTCAAGCGCACCGTGACCATCGGTATCAACTCCGAGATCTACGAAGACCAGCCGGACCCGTAACTTCCGGCTGAGGCGCTGCTACTGGCCGCGCCTCCTTCGCTCAAACCCCATAATTCAAGGAACCCGCAATGTCCAAGACCAATCATGGCACCGTCGTCGTTGAAGCCGGCAGCGACAGCTTTACCCTCAAGCCCACACTTCGGGCTGTTCGCGCTTTGGAGAACCGTTTCGGCGGCATTCTGCCAGCGATGCAGACCCTGGGCGCGGCCAACATCACCGCCACCGCATTCATCATCGCCGCCGGCGCCGGTATCGACACCAACAAGCGCAAAGAGCTCGAGGCGGTCGAGGAGGCTGTGTTCGAGGGCGGCGTGAACAAGGTCGGAACCCAGGTACTGCAATTCGTGAAGGCACTGCTGAACCCAGGCGGCAAGACCGATGAAGAACTCGAAGAGTCGCAGGGAAACGAACCGAGCGACCCGGCAACGGCAGCTACGTCGATGAGCTCTTCGGAATAGCAACCGGCTGGTTGGGTTGGTCACCGCACGACGCCTGGGATACCCCTGTGGTCGAGATCATCCTGGCCTGGGAAGCGAAAGCTGACTTCCTGAAAAAAACCAATCCGTTCGGCCAGCCGGAGACGCAGCCCTCCAAGGCGGCCGTGGCAAAAGACCTTCGGCGCGGCCTGAGAGGGGCTGCTGCGTCTCGATCGGCGGCTAAAAGCTGACCCGCCCTGGCGGGTTTTTATCGCCCGGGGGCAACATGGCAGATACTGACGTTCAAGGCATGCTGGTACGCATTGAGGCCACCACGGCTCAACTCCGCCAGGAGATCGCACGGGGTGAGTCGGCGGTTGCGTCAACGTCCAAGCGGATGGATTCGAGCCTTGCGCGCGTAGACGACGCATTTGATCGAGTAGGTGCCAGCGCCCAGAACGCCGGAGGACTGCTCAAAAGCGCCCTGGCAGCCGCTGTAGGGGCTGTTTCTGTAGGCTCGATCCTCAAGGCGGCCGACTCCTACTCCCAGATGTCGGATCGTATCGGCCTGGCTACGAAGAGCTTCGGCGAGTACACCGCTGTCCAAGATCGCCTGCTGGCCACAGCGAACCGGACCTACCGGCCGCTGGAGGAGGCCCAGGAGCTATACATCCGTACAGCGGATAGCTTGCGTTCGATGGGGCTCAGCGCTGATGAATCCATGGACGTCATGGATAGTTTCAGCTACCTGCTGGTGACCAACTCGGCTTCAGTCGATAAAGCCAGCTCAGCCATTGATGCGTATTCCAAAGCGCTGCAGACCGGAAAGCTCGATGCGGACGGCTGGCAGTCCATTCTCGCGGCCATGCCGACTGTGGTGGACACCATCGCTGAGGCCACTGGCAAAAGTGCCGAAGAGATCCGAAGCCTTGGGGCACAAGGAAAGCTCAGTCTCGACATCCTCACTGAGGGTTTACAGAAAAGCGCTGCTGCAAACGGATTGCTGGCTGACAGCATGGGAGTTGCCGTCCGCGATGCCCTGACGGCGCTGAACAACGCTTTCACCGTCTACGTGGGCCAGCTGAATGAATCAACTGATCTCACTGGAGTGCTCGCGTCTGGGATATCGGTGCTGGCCGATAATTTCGGGACTATCGCCGAAATCGCGGGCGTTGCCGCTGCCGGTGCTTTGGCTGTTTACGCCCGGTCATTGGCCGCTTCTGCAGCAGGGTCTGTGCTCGCCACGAAGGCGGCTATTGAAGATTCCATGGCGCGGCGTGCGCAGGCGTCCACTGTGCTGCTTGCTGCCCAGGCAGATCAGCGGAAGGCCCAAACCGCCGTTTTCTTAGCTGAGAAGGAGCTGGCGGCTTCCAAGACTCGCATCAGCGGCATGGCGGTTGAGAAGCAGCTGGCGTTGCAGCTCGCTGAGGCTCGGATGGTTGAGGCTCGCGCCACGGCAGCCGTGGGCGCTGCCCAAAGCGCAATCGTCGGCACTGGTCGTACATTGCTCGGCTTGCTCGGCGGTCCTGTTGGGATCGCGATGTTGGCGGTGGGTGCCGCGACCGCTTTCCTAACCCTGCGGGACAACACTGGCTCTCTTGAGAAGGAGCTTGGCGATTTAGCCGATCCAGTAGACAAGCTCGCTGAGCGTTTCAACAAGCTTAACAGGGCGACGCAGTCCGTCACCCTGCGTGAGCTTCAGGCAAAAATCGCAGACACCCAGGAAAAACTGACCCAGATGTCTGGGGCGATGGCTGACAAGTTTGAGTCCGACCTGCGCAACATGGGTGCCGCGGGCGCTGACGGGTTGATGGCCAGCCTGGTGAAGTTGCCGGCCGAGGCTCAGGCTGCGCTGGACTTGGTGCGCAAGGCATCGAAGGATCAGGCCGCAGGCATCACCGTTGACTGGAAGGCGGTGGCTGATCAGCTGCGTTTGATGCCAGGCGTTACGGAGCAGATGGCGCGGACCTTGGAGTCCAGCCAGCAGCCAGTGGCCGAGTTGAGTGCCCTTCTGCAGAATCAGAAGCAAGCGTTCTCCGAGCTGACTGGTGCTACGGATGACAACACCCGGGCGGAGCGTGAGAATGCGGCTGCCAAGGCATCGGCTGCCGGAGAGGGACAGAAGTATCTGGAGAAGTTGCAGAAGCAACTGGCAACCGCCCAGGATAAAACCGCGCTGCAGGCAGCCAATAGGTTCATCGCTGAAAACAAGCTGCTGACTGACGAAATGGTCGTCGCGATCCGGTCTGCTGCTGCAGCCAAGGATGCCCAGAATGCGGCGGATGATGCAGCCACCAAGGCCACCAAGGGGGCGACTGGCGCGGCCAAGGAGGCAGCTACCCAGGCCAAAAACCAAGCCAAAGCCTTATCCGATTTGAAGGTTCAGGCGGACATCGCTATAGCCTCGGCTGAGGGGTTGGCGGCCGCTTACCTGGCCGGCAATGATCGCTCCCGCGAGTTCACCCTCAAGCAGAAGGTGGAGGAGGCACTGCTAAAGTCTGGGGCGGGTGCGCGCGATGCGGTCACCGCCGCAATCACCAGGCAGATGGCTGCCGAGGACCGGCTGGCGGTGAGCAAGCAGGCGTATGACCTGCGGCAGGAAGCGACCGACCAGACCGCCGTGGCCAAGGCCACGCTGCAGGGCGCAGATGCGCTGGCCGACTACAACATACAGAAGGCCCTGAAGGTGGCCCTGGCCGGCAAGGACATCGCCCAGTCCAGCGCCGAGTACGAGGCCCTGGTCAAGGCCACCCGCGCGCAGCAGGAGGCGGTGAGGATCGCCCAGCATGCGGTCAGCGCGGGCTCGATCCTTGATCGGCTCTACCCGCAGCAAAAGCTGCTGCGCGATTACACCGAGGAGCAGAAAGCGCTGAATGCAGCCATGTCGCTGTACCCAGAGAATGCTGCCAAGTATCAAGAGGCGCTGGGCAAGCTCAGCAACGAATACGAGATCAACCGCAGCAACTCGACGCTCTGGGGCCAGATGACCGAGGGCGCCATCGACCGGGTGGACCAGGCTTTCGCCACCGCCTGGTCCAACATCGGCAGCGGGGCCAGCACCCTGTGGGGCGATCTGGTGAAAGGGTTTAAGCAGACCCTGGGCGAAATCATCCACATGCTGACCACCAAGCCGCTTCTGGCCTCGATCAGTAACTGGCTGACCGGTACCGACAACGGCCAGGGCCTTTCCTCGGTGTGGGGCAAACTGCTCGGTAACGGTTCAAGCGGTGGCGGCACTGGCCAGCTCAGCTCGCTGGCCAGCACCGGCAACATGCTCTACAAGGTCTACAGCGCTATCACCGGGGTGGGCTCAAGCATTGCCTCCGGCTGGGCTTCTGGCGGCCTGAGCGGGGCCATCAACGGAGGCTACAGCTACTACGCCAACCTGTTCAGCGGCCTGACCAGTAGTCTGTACAGCGGATTTGGCAGTGTTGTGAGCTCCATCCTGGGTTCGACCAGCTCCCAAATCGCGGCCAACGCAGCCACCTCGGCGGCGCTTCAGGGCGCGGTCGCCCAGGGCGCAGCCACCGTCGGCAGCAGTATCGGGGTAGGGGGAGCGGCCTATGCCGGCGCCGGAACCGCTGCAGCTGGTGGAGCAGCCGCAGGTGTGAGTACTGGGCTCATGGGGCAATTGGCGGCAATGGCTTCGAATCCTGTTGGGTGGGTCGTAGCGGCCATTACTGGCGCCTATCAGAGCGGCAAGCTCTACGATCAAGGCGTGAGATTCAAGACTAGTGAGGTCACAAATCTCGACCTGATTAAATACGACCCTCTGGCCAAAACCATGCTCGCCAGCCTGGGCCTGACCGATAAGATCGCCTCCAAGCTGGTGGGCGGCAAAATGGCAGCCATGCTCACCGGTTCGACACTGGCTTCGGCAGTGCTGGGAAAAGTCAGCTCAGCGCTGTTTGGTGGCAAATGGCAAACCAAGGATGGCGGTTTCGAGCTGGGCGTAAGCGACGGCGACTTCCAAGGCTGGGAGTACATCTACCAGAAGAAAAAAGGCGGGCTGTTCAGCTCGAGCAAAAAGCGCACGCAGTATTCGGCGCTTAATCCTGAGTTCAAGGCAGCCTTGGAGCAGACCTATAGCGAGACGCAGGACAGTGTCGTCGATTTGCTGGCGCGAATCGGAGTTTCGGTAGGTGAGGGTGCTTTCTCTGGCCTGACCATCGCTCGCAAGCAGATCTCGACCAAGGGCCAAACCCAAGAGCAGATCCAGGCGGCTATCAATGATCTGTTCAGTGGTTTCGCTGACCAGATGGTCACTTACCTCGATCAAGGTTCAGGTGGCTTCGGATACAGCTTTGCCGAGCTTGGCCAGCGTATCGCCACGTTCGAGAGCTTCAACAAATCGTTGGAGCTCATCGATGTGGCCATGCTCAAGCTGTCTCCGCATTCGATGGAACTGGCTAACGCCATGGTCACCGCAGCTGGCGGTATTGAGGCCTACACGGAGAGCCTCAATGGATACTTCGGGGCTTTCTTCAGCGAGTCCGAGCGGGCCGACAAGACGCTGGCTGCTCTGCGACAGCAGTTCAAGGATATGAACGTGGTGCTGCCAGAGACCCGGGAAGGTTACCGCAAGCTGATCGAATCCCTGGACCTGACCACAGAGACTGGTCAGCAGATGTATCTGACGCTGATCGGTGCTGCGGGTAACGCCGCGCAGGCCTACGACATCCTCGAAGCGCGTTCGACGGCGGCAGCACAGGCAGTGCAGGAAGCCGCCGAAGCCTTTGCAAATAGCCTGAGCACCTACACCGGTGCGTTCTTCACGGATGTAGAGCGCGCGGAGTCGACACTGTCAGCTGTTCGGCAGCAATTCAAAGCCATGAACGTGGTGCTGCCGGAAACGCGGGAAGCCTATCGCAAGGTCGTTGAGTCACTGGATCTCACAACCGCAAGCGGTCAGCAGATGTACGAAACGCTGATTGGTGCGGCCGGTACCGCGGCGCAGGCCTATGATGTCCTCGAGGCGCGGGCCACGGCAGCAGCACAGGCGGCGCAGGAAGCAGCGGCCAAGGTCGCGGCCGCCCTGGAAAGCAACGTCACGGCTGCGCTGGGTTCTGTACAGCGCGCCGTCAATGCCCAAAAGACCGCTCTGACTGAGGCCTACAATGCACAGACGGCCTCGTTGAACGACATGTCGCAGACGGCCCAGCAAACCGTGAGCGGCCTGACGTCGGTGGGCAACAACCTGAGCAGTGCGCTCAAGGCGCTGCGAGGCAATTCTGACGACGCGGTCAAGATGCTGCGCAGCCAGGCACAGGCCACGCTCGCCAACGCCCTGGCCGCAACCCGCGCGGGCAAGTCAATGAGCAGCATCACCGGGCTCAGCGATGCGCTCGAGGTGGTGAGCCAGAACAACACCACGGCCTATGCTTCGCTTGAGGCCTTCAACCGCGACCAGGGTCGCACTGCCAACGTGGTCAGCCAGCTCAACGCCGCTAATGGAAAACAGCTGACTGCGGCCGAGAAGACCGTTACAAGCCTGCAGACTCGAATCGAGCAGGCCAAGCAGTCATACGACCTACAGATGGCTCAATACGACGTGCAGCTCTCGCTTGCTCAAGCTCAGGTCGATGCGCTCAACGGCGTGGACAACTCGATCGTGTCGGTGGCGGCCGCAGTCGACAGGCTGAGCTATGCCATCACTGCCTCGCTGTCGATCAAGGACGCCAACGCTGCTCGGCAGAACACCCCCGACAACAACGTGGCGCTGCTGCGGGCGGTGTATCAGGCCGTTCTTGGCAGGGAGCTGGATGCTTCAGGACTAGCAACCTGGACGGCTGCTTTGCAGAACGGCTCTGTCACCTATGCCAACTTGATGGACACCATCGCTCGTGGCGGTGCTGCAAACGGTGAGTCCGTCAGGACTCCTGGCTATGCCTCAGGGGGCATATTCAGTGGTGGCCTGCGCCTGGTAGGGGAGCGTGGACCGGAACTGGAGGTGACCGGGCCCAGCCGGATCTACAACGCAGGCCAGACGGCAGCGATGCTTGCAGGCGGCCAGGACGAGGCCACGGCCGCAGAGGTGCGCGAGCTTCGAGCCGAGCTCAAATCGGCCTTGTTCGCGATCGCCAAGAACACCCTGAAAGCCGCCAAGAACACCGATCTTCTACCGCAGAAACTGGAACAGGAGCTGTACCCGTGAGGATCATTGAACCAGTCACCATCACCCCGAGCATGGCGGTTATGGAGGCGTTTCAAGTGGCGCCCGGCGCCGAGCCGCTGGTGGTCAAAGCAGGGCAGTCCTTCCAGGTCGCCTCGCTCGTTACCAACGTCCCGGAGAACGACTATCCGGTCTGGGTCCCGACGAAGGCGTATGCGCTCGGCGAGCGCGTCATGCTCGAGCACCGTAACTACGAAGCTCTCGTCGCGCATAGCAACAAAAGCCCGGCCGGGGCCGCTACCGATCCACCAACCTGGCTGGACCTGGGCCCCACCAACCGCTGGCGCCTGTTCGATGACAAGATCGGTACCGAGACCAGCAACCCGGAGAGCATCGCGCTGACCATCGCCCCGGGCCGGGCGGTGGACTCGCTGGCGTTCTTCGGACTGGACGCGGCGTCGATTTACGTGCGAGTCGTCGATCCCTATCAAGGCATCGTCTACGAGTCGAGCGTCTCACCCGTGTCCACTGACGGCATTGACGATTGGTACGACTACTTCTTCTCTCCGGTCGAGGTGAACGAAGACTTCGTGCTGCTCGATGTGCCAGTGGGCAGCTATGGCTCCATCGAGATCAGGATCGCCAAGCCCGGGGGGCTGGCCAAGTTAGGCGCGCTGATACTGGGCAAAGCCGCCGTGCTGGGCGAGGCGCTCTATGGCACAGCGGTGGGGATCACGGACTACAGCCGCAAGGAGCGCGACGACTTCGGCAACATGGTGGTGGTCGAGCGAGACTATTCCAAGCGCGCCGACTTCGACGTGATGGTGCCCACCAGCATGGTGTCGCAGGTCCAGCGCCTGCTGGGCAAGTACCGAGCCAAGCCACTGGTGTGGATTGGTGAGGCTAGCCTGCAATCCACGATCCTCTACGGCTTCTATAAAGAATTCAACCTGGTGATCAGCGGCCCGATAGCGTCGGACTGCTCCATTTCTGTCGAAGGACTCATCTGATGGCAACACCCATTGTTACCCGGCTGCCTGAAGCCCCGAGCCGACAAAACTCGGCGGGGACTTTTGCCGCGCAGGCCGACAGCTTCATGGCGGCCTTGCCGGCGTTCGGCGACCAAATCAACCAGGTGGTGGACCACGTCGGCGACCAGGTGGACGCCGTCGTTGAAATCGCACGGCAGATCACCAACAGCGGTACGTTGCAGGTCGAGAAGGCGGCAGACAACGCTTCGGCTGCGGCGCAAAGCGCCCAGACGGCAGCCAGTCAATCGGCTGCGGCCAAAGGACAGGCCGATGCCAGCAGGGGGCACCGGGAAGCGGCGCAAGCGGCTGCAGCGGCAGCGCAGGCCTCGGCAGGTTTGCCGGCCACAGCTGGTAAGGCCGGTGCCCCTTTGTTGGCGCGTCTCGATGGTGGCGTCGACTTTTCCAGCAGCCTGAGCCGTTATGACCTGAGCCTGGCGGCCAGCACGGCCTTGCTGGATCTGGCGCAGAGCCAGGTGTTCAAGATCGACGCCTCGATCAAGCGCACTCTGTCCTTTGCCAACGCTCCGGCAGGCGGGCGGGCCATGACCGTGGTGCTGCACATCACCGGCACGGTTGAACCTGCCTGGCCACCAGGCATCCTGTGGAACAACAGCCAGTCGCCGGTGATGGGTACCACCTGGACTACGATCATCCTTATCTGGATCGGGGATGGCTGGGTGGGTTCGGTAGGAGCGCGGTCATGATTGAGGCCGCCTTGATGCTGGGAAATGTCCAGGGCTCGGCAAGTGCTTGGCAGTTCATTGGCTCGACAAACTTGCTGACCACTGACAGCGCGCCGATCACGCCAGGCCTGCCGGCTGGTATCCGAGAGGGCGATCTGCTAGTAGGCGTCATGTCGCCACGCTCCGAGCAGGCGCCGACCGAGATGCTCACGAATGGCTGGCAGCGCTGGCGGACCGGCAACCAGGATTACCTGTGCGCGGCGCGCTACGTCGCCGGGCTGGCTGCTCCCAGGTGGTACAAAGGCGCGGCAAGCGGGGTATTCACGGCCGTACTGGCGTTTCGTACCCGCGCATGGTCGACCTTCACTTTAGCGGCGCAGTCGGCGCCGGCCGCACCGGCCGATCTCGGGACCACGGTGCGCAACTCGCTGGTGCTGGCCATCGGCGTGACCCCGGGCACCACTCGCGACTGGCAGGTGAGCGTCGGAGGGACGTTGGCGCCTGTCTCGCGGATCGAGCGTGCACTGGCCCCTGGCATGCAGGTTTCCTCGCTCAGCGTCGACTATCCACAGCCGGTCTTGGGGTTGATGGTTGATGCCCTATCCGGTAGCGAGCGCAACCTCATCCTCACCGCTTATTGACCAAATCAGCAACAACACACCGCCTACTGGCGGTTTTTTTTGCCTGGAGAAAAGACACATGGCTTACAACAGCGCCCACACCGGGGCGGAGATTGACGCATCGGTCGAGATGCTGGCGCAGATCCAGACGGCGCGGGACGAAACCGGCAGCAATGCCGACGCCGTGAAGAAGCTGAGCGCCGAGGTCAAAACGAACGCAGCTCAGGTGCAGGAGCAATCGCAAGGCGTCACGCGCAGCGCCACCCAGGTCGCACAGCAGGCGCAGGCCGTGGCGGCGGACCGGCAGGTTACCCAAGAGGCTGCGGACCTGGCGCAAGAGGCAAAGTTGGCCGTAGCAGATGATCGCAACACCGTGCAGCAGAACACCGCCCTGGCCGAGAACAGCGCTCGTGCGGCCCAGCAAAGCCAGATCGCCGCCGGCCTTTCCGAGCAGGTGACTCAGGAGGCCAGCATCTTCATTGTCGGCGCGCGCGCGAGCGTTGCAGAATCGGTCGCACAGGTGGCAGCTGATCGAGCCAGCGTCGAACGAAACGCTTCTGCAGCAGCTGCCAGCGAGGCCAAAGCCGCGGCGGTGGTCACGGGCGGTACCGCCAGCTTTCAGCCCGAGCCTGGCAAGATGCCGATCGCTGATGGCGCCGGCACCATACACGATGACTGGTTGAGCCGGAATGTGGCACGTACTTCCCAGGTCGATGATGCTGCCAGCCAGGCGAGAGAAGCGGCGCGACAGGTCTCAGAGCTGGACACTCAGCTGAACGCGGTCAAGCAGGAGGTAGACAAGTCCACCACGCTGGCCAACTACGACGACCTGCGCGCCTACATCGGCACGGCTGCCGAGGTGACCCTAACCCAGGGCGGTATCGCCGGCACCTTCCGGCGCCTGATCGGGTCAGGCAAAGGTGACAACGGCGGCACCTACATTGTCGGAGGGAACGGTTCGGTTTGGGAGCGCATCTTCAACGGTCTGATCCATGCCATCTGGTTTGAAGGTCAAAGCGACCTGCAGATCATCCAGCGGGTGATCGACGCGGTGCTGGCGATAGGCGGGCAGGAGGCGGTGGTCTCGCGTGAGTACGTCTGCGTGGGCGCCCTGAAGAACCGCACCAACGTGCGCTTTTTAGGCACGGGTCAGCTCTCGGGCAATGCCTCTTACCGGGTGCGGGTCATTCCGGAGTCTGCACCGACGAGCCCGCCTACCTTCCACGACCTGGAGCCTGCTCGCCACCTCAAGACCTTCTCCAATACCAGGGCGCCGGTCGTAGTGCTGACCGGCAGTTCGACCGGCACTTGGAACCCCAACACGGTGGACACCGGCGGCGGGGTAGCGGCGATGCTGTCTCTGCGTATCCGCCAGCTCAATCCGGATAAGAAGATCACCTTCCATAACCGCTGTATCGGTGGTCAGACCTTCGCCAACCTCAACGACAAGCCCACTGTGTTTCCATCGTGGTACACCGATTCGCGGCGTGCCTGGATTGATTATCTGTCGGACGTCAAGCCGGACGTCATCTACATCATCATGGGCAGCAACGACAGCGGCAACATCTCAAATGCCGCGCTGACGTCGGCGGTGGCCAAAATGAAAGGATTCGCCAAGGTACCTGACCTAGTGTTCATCACTCAGCCCTCGGTGTGTGCCGACCCAAACGCCGCCTTCGCTTCCTACGGTAGCTACGATGAGCAGGAGGGCCGTGATTTCGCGGCCGGTCTGGTGCGCTCGTTTGCGCTCTACAACGACTATGGCCTGATCGATGGCAATCGCATGGGCGGTATCGTTATAGACGGTCGAGATATCCTGGCAACGGCCATGAAGCGTCTGGCGGCGAGTGTTGCAGCGCCGAACGGCATGTATATCTGCCCGGTTACCGCCCATGACTTCGCCATGAACCTGGCGTTTGTCGGCGATGCTGCGGCCAACAACGCAGCCTTCAGCATGTCCGAAAACCCGAACAATCCACCGATTGTACGGGTGGGCGCGGGCGGTAGTAACGGTAGCTCTGGCGATATCGTGCAGATCCGCAAGGACTCGAATGGCTTCTTCGTGTTCCAGTGCTACTGCGGCGGCGTCAACTACCAAACCATCAACACCACCATCCCGTTCCCGGCCGGGTCGTTCAACCTTGAGGTGATCAAAAGCGGTGTCTGGCTGGCAATCAGCTTGGACGGCCAGCAGGATACGACCCGCACCGCCATGAAGCTGATGACCCATGGCGGCCAGTTCTACCCTCTGACCCGCTACTACGACCTCGACACCGGACCATGGGCACGCGTCAATCATGTGAACCTGGGCGAACCGCTGGCCTACCGGCCGCAGTTGACTTCGGCACAGGCCTGGGGCGCACCCAACCCGACCGCCACCACGTCGCTCCCCTACGGCGGCAATGGGCTCAACCACTTTTCCTCGAAGGGCACGGCACTGATCTACGGGCCTTTAATCGACGGCGACAACTTGCAAGGCACCCAGTACGGCAGCGGAACCTACATCCCAATGCTCAGCAACCTGCAGAACCTCAGCGTGGCGGTACCACGTGATGGGCTTATGTACAGCCGGGTCGGCAGTTTGGTGTCAGTGTCAGGCTGTATTACGTTGACGCCAGTAACCGAATCCACGCTCACCCAATTGCTACTGTCGATCCCTATTCCATCAGACTTTACGGCAGTCACAGATGCAGCCGGGTTCTGCTCGGGCGTGCAGGAGCCGATGATGACGGGCGTGATCTGGAGCGACCCTACCACCGACAGCGTGCTGATCCAGTTCAAGTCAACGGTCAAAGTGGCAGTGCAGGTACGTATCAGTTTTGCTTACCAAATAAAATAGTTGGACAGCTTGAATAAAGTTATATGCGGGAGCTTGAACATGTGTATGCTAGATGCCAATATTTTGAGTGTTTTATATTCCAGCGAAATGCGATGGTCTTTTCTGTAGGCGAGCTAAACGGCGCTTAGATTATGGTAGGGTTATATTGGC
>NZ_JBJJMO010000040.1:0-43471 GCF_046231935.1 Pseudomonas sp. KCJK9111
GCCCAGCGCTTGACAGGCATCCATGCCTGTCACCTCCCTCCGCAAGCCCTGCGCTCGGCCTCCTGAAGTCGCGATCTGCGGCGCCTGAACTACCGCGCGCTTAGAAGCAAAAGCCAAAGCAACCGCAACTGCAACTGCAACTGCAACTGCAACTGCAACTGCAACGTTAACTTAGGGTACGCGCCCTAGCGAACCCTTGCCAACGGAAATAACCGCTTGAAGTTTGTGGTGGTCTGCTCAGCCAACTGCTCATAACTGACACATCGCAATGAGGCCACATATTCAGCCACTTCCCGCACATATTGGGGCAGGTTGGGTTTACCCCGATAAGGAATAGGCGCCAGATATGGCGAGTCGGTTTCCACCAAGAGCCGATCCGCCGGCACTTGCCGCGCCACGTCCCGCAACGCCTCGGCATTACGGAATGTGACGATCCCCGAAAGCGAAATGTAATACCCAAGATCCAAAGCCGCCTTGGCCATTTCCCAGTCTTCGGTAAAGCAGTGCAGAACGCCTGCCTGGGACAAGTTCGCCTCACGCAATAGCGCCAAGGTATCGGCACGGGCCGCTCGGGTATGCACGATCACCGGTTTTCCCGTCTGCCGCGAAGCTTCCAGGTGCAAGCGAAATGAGGCCTGCTGCAACTCGGCAGCTTCCGGCTCGTAATGGTAATCCAGGCCGGTTTCACCGATCGCCACCACATGGGGATGAGCCAATTCGGTCAACAGCCAGTCCAAAGCAGGCGCTGCACCCGGCGCCAGATCCAGCGGGTGAACGCCTACCGAGCAATCCACATCGCTGTATTGCTCGGTCAAGGCTCTGACTGCGCCTGCATTTTCGGCACTGACACCGATGCACAGGAAGTGCCCGACACCACGAGCGCGCGCCGCCTGCAAGGCAGCATCGAGCGAACCCCCATGGGCGCTGAGGTCAAGGCGGTCAAGATGGCAATGGGAATCTACAAGCATGGGTACACACACGGATAAGAATTAAAGTCAGCGCCCAGTTGGCAATTGTAGCCAATGGGCCAGCAACGATTCGATCAGCAAAGCACGATTCAGGTTTGCCTTGCCCAGCACTTTCTGACGCTGCTCAAGGATCCAGGCCTGGACCTCGAGGACTTTGGCCGGACGGCTCTTTTGCGCAAGGTATTGCACCACCTTGCGCATGTCGGCCATGCCGAGCTCATCGTCGTCCTCGGTCAACTGGTAGCGCAGAATCAGCTGGGCCCAGTCGAAAAACCAATCGAACACTATCAACAACGGCACGGCTGTCCATGCGTCGGCCAACTGGCTGGGCGATTGCTGCTGCTTGAGCAGCTTCTTTACGCCTTCGGTCACCAGGGCGCGCTGTTCATGCACGCCTTGCTGATGAAGACTCAGGGCCAACAGCGGCGAACCGGCAGACAAGGTCAACAGATCGTCGCGCCGGGCCTGATCGGTCTCCGGCAAGGCGCTGGCCAACCAGGCATGGCTCTGGGCCTTGGTCGGCAGTGGACAGGTTACCTGCTGGCACCGGCTCTTGATGGTAGGCAGCAAGCGGCTGGGTTGGTGGGTCACCAGCAGCAGCACCGTGTCGCCGGAAGGCTCCTCAAGGCTTTTGAGAAGCGCATTGGACGCGTTGACGTTCATGGATTCGACAGGCTCGATCATGACCACCTTGCGCCCACCCAACTGCGCGGTCTGAGCGACGAAGGCAACCAGTTCGCGGACCTGGTCCACCTTGATCGGCTTGTCCAGCTCTTCAGGTTCAAGCATGAAGTTGTCGGGGTGACTACCGGCCTTGAGCAGGTGGCAGGACTTGCACTGGCCGCAAGCCAGGGTGCCATTAGGGCGCTGGCACAGCAGCCGCGCCATCAGGCGCTCGGCCAGATCACGCTTGCCTATCCCCTTCGGGCCGTGCAGCAGATAGGCATGGGCATGCTGGGCGCGGCCAGCCAGTTGCTCCCACAGTGTCTGCTGCCAAGGGTAGGCATCAGCCACGGCAGCGCTCCACGATACCTGGCAGCAGCCTGTCCAACGCTTGCTGGACGCCCGCCAGCGGCTGCGATGCATCCAGCAGCGTGTAGCGTTGTGGCGCCGCGGCTGCGCGATCCAGGTAGGCGCGGCGGACCGCTTCGAAAAACGCCTGCCCTTCCTGCTCGAACCGGTCCAGCCGCCCTCGCGCTGCAGCGCGGGCCAGGCCTACTTCGACGGGCAGATCGAATACCAGGGTCAGGTCAGGACGAAGGTCGTCCTGCACGAACTGCTCAAGCGTCGCGATACGCTCGACGGGCAAGCTGCGCCCGCCCCCTTGATAGGCGTAAGTAGCGTCTGTGAACCGGTCACACAGCACCACCGCCCCACCCGCCAACGCCGGACGGATCACTTGTGCAAGGTGTTGAGCGCGTGCAGCGAACACCAACAAAAGCTCAGTATCGGCGTGCATGACTTCATCGCTCGGCGACAACAACAGCTCACGAATCTTTTCAGCCAAGGGTGTGCCGCCTGGCTCGCGGGTCAGCACCACGTCCAGCCCTTGCTCGCGCAGCCGGGCAGCCAGGTATTCCCGGTTAGTGCTTTTGCCCGCGCCTTCGGGGCCTTCCAATGTAATAAACAAGCCGCTCACAAACAGTCCTTATTGGGGGGCGTCAAGCGCCGACGGTTCGGTTGCCCGATCGCTCTCGACCTTGCCCTGTTCAGGCGCAGCGGCTGGAGCAGATGGATCATCCGATGCTCCCGCCTCAGGCACTTGAGATGAACCGGACGGCGCTGCATCGCCCGAGGGTGTCGGCTGAGCGGTGCCAGGGCTTGAACGGTAATCGGCCCGACGCTTGAGCTGAAACTCGCGCACAGCAGAATTGTGGTCGTCCAGGTCATCGGAAAAAACGTGGCTACCATCACCGCGCGCAACGAAGTAAAGGCTGGTGCCATCTGCCGGGTTCAATGCCGCATGGATGGCCTCACGCCCGACCATCGCAATAGGCGTTGGCGGCAGCCCCGTCATGGTGTAGGTGTTGTAAGGCGTTGGCTGGCGCAAATCAGCGCGTGTGATGCGGCCGTTGTAGCGCTCGCCCATGCCATAGATGACCGTCGGATCGGTCTGCAGCATCATGCCCAGGCGCAGGCGGCGGACGAATACGCCAGCGATTTGCCCGCGCTCCTGTGGAATACCGGTTTCCTTTTCCACCAGCGAGGCCATGATCAGTGCCTGGTAGGGGTCGCGGTACGGCAGGTCGCGGGCGCGCTCGGCCCACTCACGGGCCAGCACCTCTTCCAGGCGCATGTAGGCTTGCTGCAACAGTTCCACATCGCTCATGCCGCGTACGAAGCGATAGGTGTCCGGAAAGAAACGGCCTTCCGGGAAGACGCCAGCGTGCCCCAGCTTTTCCATGACTTGGGCATCGGAAAGGCCATCGAGGGTCTGCTTGATCTTTTCGTGCTTGGCCACGGCCGCGCGCACTTGGCGAAACGTCCAGCCTTCGACCAGGGTCAGGTTGTATTGCACCACGTCGGCCCGCTGCCAGGCGTCGAAAAGCTGTTTCACGGTCATGCCGGGCGTCAGGCGATACTCGCCCGTGTGCAGTGGTACGCCGGCCATGTTGAAGCGCCAGTACAACCTGAGCCATAGCGCGTCGCCCAACAGCCCCTCTTCTTGCATGCGGTAGAACATGCGATTGGGCGTAGCGCCATTGGGTACATCCAGCAGGCGTTCCTGCGCCACATGCACAGGCTGATCCAGCACCGAATGGACCTTCCATGCCGACCAGCCAAGGGCCAGGCCCATGACGATCAGGCACATTTCCAGCAGCAGCAGGAATTTACGTCTCACGAATTCAGGTTTCCAGTAACGTACGGGCAACGGCCTGCAACGTACGGGTGAGCGGGCCAGGCCGCCAGTTTAGCGCGCCTGCGGCGCGGACGGGCCAGATGCCGTAGACACTATTGCAAACGAATACTTCATCAGCTTGTGCGAGCTCATCGAACGCCAGGTCACGCACTTGCACCGGAATGTTCATCATCTCCGCCCGCGCCAGCAGTGCGGCGCGCATCACGCCTGCCACACCGCAACGATCAAGCCTGGCAGTAAGAAGCGTGTCTTGCTTAACCAGAAACAGGTTGCTGTAGACACCTTCGATCAGCCTGCCCTGCCCGTCACGCATCAGGCCTTCGGCATGTTCGCCGTCCTGCCATTCGGAACGTGCCAGCACCTGCTCGAGGCGGTTGAGGTGTTTGAGCCCTGCCAGCAGGGGTTGTTCCCCAAGCCGGGTCTGGCACATGAACAGGCGCACGCCCACGTCGGCGTGTTCGGCTGGGTAGCTGGGCAACGGGCTGGCTTGCAGGATGCGCCGCGCCGCGACACCGGCCGCGGGTGCATATCCGCGCTGGCTGTCGCCGCGGGTCAGGATCAGCTTGGCCACGCCCTCACCCAGCTGAGCGGCATAGCGCCTTACCTCATCGGCCACCAGGGCCACGTCAGTGGCGATGGACAGGCGCTGACAGCCCAGTGCCAGACGCGCCATGTGCTCATCCAGCAGCAAGGGCCGCCCATGGCGTACAGCGAACGTCTCGAACAGACCATCCCCGTAGGCCAACCCGCGATTGTGCAGGTTGATCGCAGCCGCAGGCGTGCCATCGACCCAGCTTTGCATCACTCGGCGAACCGGCGGAACACCAGGGAGCCGTTGGTGCCACCAAAGCCGAACGAATTGGACAGCACGACATCGATTGGCATGCTGCGGGCCTGGTGCGGCACGAAGTCCAGGTCACAGCCTTCGTCTGGCTCATCCAGGTTTATGGTCGGCGGCGCCATCTGGCTGTTGATCGCCAACACGCTGAAGATGGCCTCCACCGCACCGGCAGCCCCCAGCAGGTGCCCGGTCATCGACTTGGTGGAGCTGACGGCCAGCTTATAGGCATGCTCGCCGAACACGCGCTTGATGGCTGCCACTTCGGCCAGGTCTCCAGCCGGTGTCGAGGTGCCGTGGGCGTTGATGTAGCTGACCTCCTGAGGCTGCACGCCGGCATCGCGCAGGGCATTGACCATGCAACGGGCTGCACCTTCACCCGATTCGGGCGGCGACGTCATGTGATAGGCATCGCCGCTCATGCCAAACCCTACGAGCTCGGCGTAGATCGTTGCACCCCGCGCCTTGGCGTGCTCAAGCTCTTCGAGCACCAATGCACCGGCACCGTCGGACAGGACGAAGCCGTCACGGCCTTTGTCCCAGGGACGACTGGCCCGCGCAGGCTCATCGTTGCGGGTAGAAAGCGCGCGCGATGCGCCAAACCCGCCCATGCCCAGCCCACAGGCGGCCATTTCAGCGCCGCCGGCGATCATGACATCGGCTTCACCGTGCGCAATATTGCGCGCAGCCATGCCGATGCAATGGGTACCGGTGGTACAGGCGGTGGCGATGGCGTAGTTCGGCCCTTGCAGACCCAGGTGGATCGACAGGAAGCCGGAGATCATGTTGATGATCGAGCCAGGGACGAAGAACGGCGAGATACGCCGAGGGCCTGCGTCGTGCAATGTACGGCTGGTCTCCTCGATATTGGTCAGGCCACCGATGCCCGAGCCCATGGCCACGCCGATGCGCTCACGGTTGGCGTCGGTCACTTCCAGGCCAGCGTTGCGCACTGCCTGAAAACCGGCTGCCAAGCCGTACTGAATGAACAGGTCCAGCTTGCGAGCCTCTTTGGCCGACAAGTATTGCTCAACCTCGAAGCCCTTCACCGAGCCACCAAAACGGGTGGAGTAGGCAGAAAGATCCGTATGCTCGATCGGACCGATGCCACTGCGGCCAGCCAGAATGCCCTGCCACGTGCTCGGTACATCCGTACCTAGTGGCGACAGCATGCCCATACCGGTGACCACGACGCGTCTACGCGACACAGTACTCTCCTTTTCTAATGACAGAGTTTCTTGCCATTGCATCCAGTTGGACGGAATGAAATGGCAACAAGCTCTTGATGCGGGGCTTGGCAGCCGACACGGCGACAGCCGAAGCTTGCAAAGAAAAAACCGCACGCCAGTCAAGGCAGTGCGGTTTTTCCCGACAAGAAGCGTCGACTACAGCGTCTTAGGCCTGGTGGTTGTTGACGTAGTCGATGGCAGCTTGAACGGTAGTGATCTTCTCGGCTTCTTCGTCAGGAATCTCGGTCTCGAATTCCTCTTCCAGAGCCATCACCAGCTCAACGGTGTCAAGCGAATCGGCACCCAGGTCATCGACGAAGGACTTCTCGTTGGCCACTTCTTCTTCCTTGACGCCCAGTTGCTCGGCGACGATTTTCTTGACGCGTTCTTCGATGGTGCTCATACCTAGTTTTCACTCCTAATGGATATATGTCAGGCAGCTGGCCGGTGGCTAATTTTATAGAAGAACGTTCGCTTTTCAAGCTCAACGCGCCTTCAGCCTAGTCCCACGACCAGCCGCCTGGAATCTGATTGCAGCTTTATAACGGATTTTAGGCTCGCAGTATGACTCTTTTTTTACGGAATCCGTCACATTGACCGGCGATATTACATGTACATCCCGCCGTTGACGGGCACGGTTGCGCCCGTCACGTACGCTGCACCGTCAGAGGCCAGGAACGAAACCACCTTGGCGATTTCATCTGCCTGACCCAGGCGGCCCAGCGGAATCTGGGTCTGCAGGGCTTCGCGCTGCGCTTCTGGCAGCTCGCGGGTCATGTCGGTATCGATGAAGCCCGGCGTGACCGAGTTGACGGTGATACCGCGCGAGCCCACTTCACGCGCCAGGGCGCGACTGAAGCCTTCGAGACCGGCCTTGGCCGCCGCATAGTTGGCCTGGCCAGCGTTACCCATGGCGCCGACCACCGAGCCGATGCTGATGATACGGCCCCAGCGCGCCTTGGTCATGCCGCGCAGCACGCCCTTGGACAGACGGTAGAGGCTGTTGAGGTTGGTATCGATGACATCGAACCACTCGTCGTCCTTCATGCGCAGCATCAGGTTGTCACGCGTGATACCCGCATTGTTCACCAAAATGGTCGGCGCACCGAACTGCTCGCCAATGGCCGACAGTACCGAATCAACCGATTCGGCGCTGGTCACGTTCAGCTCCATGCCGGTACCGGCAATGCCATGCTCCTTCAGGGTCGCGGCGATACGCTCGGCACCGGAGGCCGAGGTCGCAGTACCGATGACGGTGGCGCCTTGGCGACCCAGTTCCAGGGCGATGGCCTGGCCAATGCCACGGCTGGCGCCAGTGACCAGTGCAACTTTACCTTGCAGGCTCATGCAAGCTTCTCCAAATCAGGCCAGTGCCGCACGCGTGGCGGCAACGGCGTCAGGGGTGTTGAGGTTGTAGGTGGTTATGCCATCGGCGCAGCGCTTGTTGAGGCCAGCCAGGACCTTGCCCGGACCGCACTCGACCAGGTTGACCGCACCGTTGGCAGCCAGCGCCTGGACGCACTCGACCCAGCGCACCGGCTGGTACAGCTGCGCCAGCAGATCACGCTTGAGCGCATCCAGATCAGGTGCGATGGCGGCTGTCACGTTCTGTACAACCGGAATCTGTGGCGCCTGCCAATCGATGGCATTGACCGCGGCGGCAAATCGTTCGGCCGCAGGCTTCATCAGCGCGCAGTGCGACGGTACGCTGACTGCCAGCGGCAAGGCGCGCTTGGCGCCCTTTGCCTTGCACAGCTCCATGGCCCGGTCCACTGCGGCTTTGTTACCGGCAATCACCACTTGGCCCGGCGAATTGAAATTGACCGCGCTGACGACCTCGTCTTCAGCCGCTTCGGTGCAGATCTGCACCACGACGGCGTCGTCCAGCCCCAGGATTGCGGCCATGGCACCGTGCCCGGCAGGCACGGCTTCCTGCATCAGTTGGCCGCGGCGCTCGACCAGGCGAACGGCGTCCTTGAGGCTGATGCTGCCCGCTGCGACCAAGGCACTGTACTCGCCCAGGCTATGACCCGAGACGAATGCAGGCTTGGCGCCGCCCTCCTCGAGCCACAGGCGCCACAGCGCAATGGAGGCTGTCAAAATGGCTGGCTGGGTCTTATCAGTCTGATCGAGTTGCTCTTGCGGACCTTCCTGAACCAGTTTCCAGAGGTCGTAACCCAGCGCCTCGGAAGCTTCCTTGAAGGTCTCGATGATCACCGGCTTCTCGGCGCCGAGTTCTGCGAGCATGCCCAGCGACTGGGAACCTTGACCTGGAAAGACGAATGCGAGAGATGCAGACATTGAACAAGCCCTTATGATCTTGTCGTCGGATAGTGGCGCCTGGCGCATGCCAGGCGCGGAATCTGAACATTTGGATGAAGACCGAAACCCTGCGGTCACATTTAAGCATTTCGCCGGCAAGACCGCTAAGCGCGGCCTCGCATCACATTACTTGAGCAAATCCTCCAGGCGACCATGGAGGCGCCTGGGCAGGTTCTCCTGAATTTCGATCAGGGCGCGCTGGATCGCACTCTGAAACCCCTCAACGCCTGCCGCGCCGTGGCTTTTGACGACGATGCCCTGCAACCCCAGAAAGCTGGCACCGTTGTGACGCGCCGGGGCCAGATCGGCCTGCACGCGTTTGAGCAGCGGCATGGCCACAGCGCCCGCCAGGCGCGACAACAGGCCGCGCCTGAAGGTCTGCTCGATACGCTGCGCAACCATGGTGGCCAACCCTTCGCTGGACTTGAGCAGGATATTGCCAACGAAGCCGTCGCAGACCACCACGTCCGCGGCCCCTCTGTACAAGCCGTCACCTTCGATGAAGCCGACGTAATTGAGGCCGCGAGCCCCTTGCAACAGGTTCGCCGCCAGCCTGACTTGCTGGTTACCCTTTATGTCTTCGGTACCCACGTTCAGCAGAGCCACACGCGGGCGCTGCACGCCCAGCGCCTGCGCCGCCACCGACCCCATGACCGCAAACTGGTAAAGCTGCTCGGCCGTGCAGTCGACATTGGCGCCAAGGTCAAGCAGCTGGCAGTAGCCGGTGCGTGTCGGGATGGCAGCCACCATGGCTGGACGATCAATGCCTGGCAGGGTCTTGAGCACGGCGCGAGACAGCGCCATCAGGGCCCCGGTATTACCGGCGCTGACACAGGCCTGGGCCTTGCCGTCACGCACCAGTTGCAAGGCAACACGCATGGATGAATCGGGTTTTCCGCGCAATGCCTGTGAAGGCCGCTCATCCATACCGATCACTTCTGCGGCACCAAGGATCTGCAGGCGCGCGCGATCGGCAGCTGAAAAGCCGCTGACAAGATCTTCCAGGAGGGAGGATTGACCGACGAGGGTCAAGTGAAGCGAGGGGGTAGCCGACAGGCAGGCGATGCTGGCCTGGACAATGCTGCGGGGACCGAAGTCCCCGCCCATTGCGTCGATCGCGATGATCTGAGCGGACAAGGATTACTCGTCAGCGCCCTTATCGATCACTTTGCGACCACGGTATACGCCTTCTGGCGAAACGTGGTGGCGCAGGTGCACTTCGCCGGTGGACTTCTCTACCGACAGCGCGTTTTCCGACAGGGCATCGTGCGAACGACGCATGTCACGGGCAGAGCGGGATTTTTTGTTCTGCTGAACAGCCATAATTGATTAACTCCTAAACGTTTGGGTCACGCTTTAACTGCGCCAAAACACTGAACGGGTTGGACCGCGATACCTCGTCCTTGCTCGAGTCGGGCTCGTCTGCGCCCGCCGGCTGCTGGCATTCTTCCGGATGATGAGCAGGCACGATGGGCAAGGCGAGCAACAGCTCTTCCTCGATCAGCGCCTGCAGATCCAAAGGATCTTCGCCCAGTTCCAGCACGTCATAGCCTTTCGGCAACGACTGGGTATTCGCACCCTCCTTCACCACGGCGTAGGTACACTCGCTGTGGATCGGCAGGGTGACCAGCTCAAGACAACGCTGGCAAACCATCTTGACCTCGACATCCAGCTCGCTGTGGATAACCACAGTGTGCTGTTCGTCTCGTTCAAAATCGAACTTCGCCTGCACCATACCGACATCGTCGGAAAGCGGGTCGCAGAGTCTTTCCAAATCAGCGAGTGGTAGCGAACCGCTAAGGGTTACGCCACGATCAGCCAATTTGCGCGGGTCAACGTGAGGTGGAATCGGGTCATTCAACATAGGCGCAGCATTCTAGGGATGCCCCCCGTCCCTGTCAAAGGAATTTGGTGGCATCGTGCGTGATAGGATGGGTTCAACCGAATCAGGAGCTTACCATGCTTGCACTGTTACTGGCTTCCAGTTCCCTTTATCGTCGCGAGCTGCTCGCGCGCTTGCAGCTTCCGTTTACCTGGGCAAGCCCTGACATAGACGAAACGCGCCAGCCAGCAGAGACTGCAATCGACCTGGTCCGGCGCCTGGCCATGCAAAAAGCCCAAGCCCTTGCAGGCAGCCACCCAAACCACTTGATCATCGGCTCGGACCAGGTCGCAGTGCTAGGCGAGCACATTCTGGGCAAACCCCACACGGTCGAGCGAGCCTGCGAACAGTTGCTCGCCTGCAGCGGCCAACAGGTGACGTTTCTTACCGCAGTGGCGCTGCTCAACAGCGCCACCGGGCAGTGCCAGGTGGACTGCGTGCCGTTTACCGTGAAGCTGCGGGTGCTGGACCGTGAACGCATCGAACGCTACGTGGCAGCGGAAATGCCCCTCGACTGCGCCGGAAGCTTCAAGGCCGAAGGGCTTGGCGTGAGCCTGTTCGAAAGCACCGAGGGGCGCGATGCGACCAGCCTGGTGGGGCTCCCACTGATACGGCTCGTCGACATGCTGGCCTTGGAAGGGGTGCGCGTCCCGTAGCCAGACCAGGGGGCGCGCACCGCCCCCCCACAAAGGCGACTGGCCTTAGCGCAGTTGCGGGCCCTGGAAACCCATCCACATGGCAAGGCGCTCTGCCACGCTGGCCCCCATGCGCTTGGAGAAACGGTCAAATGGCGATTCCTGCACGGTGAAATCAACCAGATCCTTTTCGCCCACCACCTCACGCGCCACATAGCTGGCGCTGCCCAGGCCATCGATCAGACCAAGCGCCTTGGCCTGCTCGCCGGACCAGACCAGGCCGCTGAACAGCTCCGGGTGATCCTTGTCCTTGAGTCGCTCGCCCCGCCCTTGCTTGACCATGGCGATGAACTGGTTGTGGGTGGTGTCCAGCACACCCTGCCAGAATTGAGTCTCTTCAGGCTTCTGCGGCGAGAAAGGATCGAGAAACGCCTTGTGCTCACCGGACGTATAGAGCCGGCGCTCCACGCCGAGCTTGTCCATGGCACCTACGAAACCATAGCCCGCAGCCGTCACGCCGATCGACCCGACCAGACTGGCCTTGTCGGCATAGATCTCATCGGCCGCACTGGCGATGTAATAGGCTCCTGACGCACCCAGATCGGTGATGACGGCGTACAGCTTGACGCCGGGGTGCTCGCCACGCAGGCGGCGAATCTCGTCATACACATAGCCCGCCTGAACAGGGCTGCCGCCCGGGCTGTTGATGCGCAGGACCACGGCCTTGGTCTTGCCATCCTTGAAGGCATCGCGCAGGCCTTTGACGATGTTGTCGGCACTGGCAGCCTCCTGGTCGGCGATGACCCCGCGCACTTCCACAAGGGCCGTATGACTGGCACCGCGCGAGGCAGCCTTGTCCATGTCGGTCCAGGGCAGGAACAGCGCCAGGATGCCAAAGAGGTAGATGAACGTCAGCAGCTTGAAAAAGATACCCCAGCGTCGCGACCGGCGCTGCTCCTGGATGCCCGCCAGCAAGGTCTTTTCCAGCAGCTTCCAACTTTTGCGCTCCTCGCGCTCCTCGGGCTCGGCCTCGGGGGCCTTCCATTCGCCTGCCATGCTCACCTACCTCGAAAATGGACCTGTGGAACCGGACAGCCACTGACGCAGCTGGCCAAAGTGATCGATGCAAACCTGCGGCCCGAACTCGGCCAGCGCCTGGAGCGACATTGCGCCATAACCCACGGCCACGCAGTGCATCCCCGCGTTGCTGGCCATCTGCAGATCGAACGCAGAATCTCCGACCATCAGCGCACGACCCGGTTCGACGCCGCAGTGGTCAAGTATTTGTTCGAGCATCAAGGGGTGCGGCTTGCCGCGCGTCTCATCCGCCGCACGCGTGATATCGAAAAACCGCTCAAGGCCATTGGCCTTGAGCACTCTGTCGAGGCCGCGGCGCGCCTTGCCGGTAGCCACCGCCATTCGATAGCCCTCGGCGCGAAAGGCGGCCAGCGAATCGGCGACGCCGTCGAACAGCGGCGAAGGCTGCTGATCGAGTGCCGTGTAGACATCGGCATAATGCTGACGAAACCGCTCCACCTGCTCATGCGTCAGGTGCGGATAAAGGGTGTGGATCGCCTCAGCCAGCGACAGCCCGATGATCCCCTTGATGGCCTGCTCCTGACTGGGCGCTTGGCCGGCACGCTTGGCAGCGACCTGCATGGCCTCGACGATGCGCCCGACGGAGTCGGCCAGGGTACCGTCCCAGTCGAAGATCAGCAGCGTGTAATCACGGCGCACTCAAACGCTCCACGGTCTTGGCCCACATTTCATCCACGGGCGCCTCCAGCTTGAGCTCCCCACCGTCCGGAAGCGGCACCGTCAGTGCGTAGGCGTGCAGGAAAAGCCGCTTGCCGCCCAGGTCGCGGATTTCGCGACTGAAATCCTCGTCGCCATACTTGCTGTCGCCTGCGATCATGTGCCCGGCATGCAGGGCATGCACACGAATCTGGTGAGTACGGCCCGTGATCGGGCGCGCCTCCACGAGGGTGGCGAAGTCGCCGAAGCGGCGCAGCACACGGAACAGGGTCAGCGCTTCCTTGCCTTCGTCGTTGACTTCGACCATACGCTCGCCTGAGCGCAGGTTGCTCTTGAGCAGCGGTGCATTGACTTGCTTCTTCGCGGTTGGCCAGTGACCGCGCACCAGGGCCATGTAGCGCTTGTCCACGCCATCCCCGCGCAGCGCAGCATGCAGGTGGCGCAGCATGCTGCGCTTCTTGGCAATCATCAGCAGGCCCGAGGTGTCCCGGTCCAGGCGATGCACCAGCTCCAGCTCCTTGGCATCGGGGCGCAACTGACGCAGCGCCTCGATCACGCCGAAGCTCAGCCCGCTACCGCCATGCACGGCGATCCCGGCAGGCTTGTTCATCACGATCAACGCCTTGTCTTCGTGAACGATGGCAGCTTCGAGCCGCTGCAGCAGCCCCTGGGCCACCGGGGCCGGCTCGTCGCGCTCAGGCAGTCGCACGGGCGGCACCCGCACGATGTCGCCGGCCTGGATCTTGTACTCGGGCTTGACCCGACCCTTGTTCACCCGCACCTCGCCCTTGCGCAGGATGCGATAGACCAAGGTCTTGGGCACACCCTTGAGGGCTGTGATGAGAAAGTTGTCGATACGCTGGCCGGCAAGTTCCGGCGCGACTTCAATCAGCTGAACGCCGGAAGTCGGAGAGGTATTGGTTGTCATGGCGCAATCATACAATTTTTATGGAATTGAAGCACTTAATCATTGCTGCTATAGTCGCGAACGCCGCCATAAGCGGCAGGCCAGTGGAATCAGGCTGTGCGCCAGTCACTGACCTTCGCAATTCTCCAGGACGCGAGGCCGTCCTACGGGGGTTCGCCAGTTTACCGAATTGCCTGGAATCGCCACCAGCGCCGTGTAGAGAAGACCGAAAATAAACGACAAGTGCGGTGTCCAACCTGCTTACACGCTTCTTTTCGCAGTACCTCTGCCCGCCCGTCGCTTCCACGCAACCCATGGCGAATGCCTCGGAAATACCTGCCTTGGACATGAATGGCGCCAGCGCAGAATCGCGCTGGCGAAAAATGCAACCCGTTGCGGATTCAGCGCGCGGCAGCACCCGAATTATCAGGGATACGTGCAGGGTGGAGATGCACAGCCCTCGGACCGTGTAGCACCGCGTCCGGCCACCAGCCCCATCGTACGGCTGGCGAGCGGATAAGGTCCTGAACAGATGCCCCTGGGCGTCCACGGCTGAAGGTTGATTCCTCCTCCTGACTGAGTGCACCAGGCCCGCTTGGTTGATTCGGATAACAATTCGAAGCCTCCGGGGCCTTGTTGGCACCGCAGCAAAACAGGACGCGTCGTCGCGACAACGGCAGGCTGGGCAACCGGCTGGTGCCGAACGTTGCTCGACACGGGGGTGGTTAGCCACCCTTTGCGCACCTTGGCACCGACCATGAGACGTCGTGTGTGCCGAACGCCGTTTCCGGCAGCCCGGAAACCGACGGTACAACATGAAAAGAATGCTGATTAACGCCACTCAACCCGAAGAGTTGCGCGTAGCCCTGGTGGACGGCCAACGCCTCTACGACCTGGATATCGAATCCGGTGCACGTGAGCAGAAAAAGGCCAACATCTACAAAGGCAAGATCACTCGCATCGAACCCAGCCTCGAAGCCGCCTTCGTCGACTTCGGCTCCGAACGTCACGGCTTCCTGCCGCTGAAAGAAATCTCCCGCGAATACTTCAAGAAGGCCCCTGAAGGCCGCGTCAACATCAAGGAAGTGCTCAGCGAAGGCCAAGAAGTCATCGTCCAGGTCGAGAAGGAAGAGCGCGGCAACAAAGGCGCGGCCCTCACCACCTTCATCAGCCTGGCCGGCCGCTACCTGGTGCTGATGCCCAACAACCCACGCGCCGGTGGCATTTCCCGTCGCATCGAAGGTGAAGAGCGCAACGAGTTGCGCGAAGCGCTCAATGGCCTGACCGTACCAGGCGACATGGGCCTGATCGTTCGCACCGCCGGCCTTGGCCGCAGCAGCGAAGAGATGCAGTGGGACCTGGACTACCTGCTGCAGCTGTGGACCGCCATCAAGGAAGCCTCGCTGGACCGCGCCGCGCCGTTCCTGATCTACCAGGAGAGCAACGTCATCATCCGCGCCATCCGCGACTACCTGCGCCAGGACATCGGCGAAGTGCTGATCGACAGCATTGATGCCCAGGAAGAAGCCCTGACCTTCATTCGCCAGGTCATGCCGCAATACGCCAGCAAGGTCAAGCTGTACGAAGACAGCGTCCCGCTGTTCAACCGCTTCCAGATCGAAAGCCAGATCGAGACCGCTTTCCAGCGCGTGGTCGAGCTGCCATCGGGCGGTTCGATCGTGATCGATCCGACCGAAGCACTGGTGTCCATCGACATCAACTCGGCGCGCGCCACCAAGGGCAGCGACATCGAGGAAACCGCCCTGCAGACCAACCTGGAAGCGGCTGAGGAAATTGCCCGTCAGCTGCGTCTGCGCGACATCGGCGGCCTGATCGTCATCGACTTCATCGACATGACCCCTGCCAAGAACCAGCGCGCCGTGGAAGAGCGTGTGCGTGAATGCCTCGAGGCCGACCGCGCTCGCGTGCAGGTTGGCCGCATCTCGCGCTTCGGCCTGTTGGAAATGTCCCGTCAACGCCTGCGTCCATCGCTGGGCGAAAGCAGCGGCATCGTCTGCCCGCGCTGCTCGGGCACCGGCATCATCCGTGACGTGGAATCGCTGTCGCTGGCTATCCTGCGTCTGATCGAAGAAGAGGCATTGAAAGATCGCACTGCCGAAGTCCGTGCCCAGGTGCCGATCCCGGTGGCCGCCTTCCTGCTCAACGAGAAGCGCAACTCCATCACCAAGATCGAGCTGCGCACCCGTGCGCGCATCATCATCCTGCCAAACGATCACCTGGAAACCCCACACTTCGAAGTCCAGCGCCTGCGCGACGACAATCCCGAGGTGTTGAACAACCAGTCCAGCTACGAAATCGCTGCCAGCGAGACCGAAGAAGCGCCACAGCCAACCGCCACCCGCACCCTGGTTCGCCAGGAGGCCGCCGTGAAAACCGCACCGGCCCGTGCGAATGCACCCGTGCCAGCCAGCGAGGAGCCACAGCCTGCGCCAGCCGCCGCCCCTGCCCCAAGCGCCCCGGAGCCAAGCCTGTTCAAGGGCCTGGTGAAGTCGCTGGTGAGCCTGTTCGCTGGCAAGGAAGAACCTGCTGCCGCCCCTGTCGCCCCTGCTGCGGAAAAGCCGACTACCGAACGCAGCCCGCGTAACGAGGAACGCCGTAACGGACGGCAGCAGAGCCGTAACCGCAACGGTCGCCGCGATGAAGAGCGCAAGCCGCGTGAAGAACGTGCCGAACGTACCCCGCGCGAGGATCGCCAGCCACGCGAGGAGCGTGCTGCGCGTGAAGAACGTGCCCCACGAGAAGAACGCGCCCCGCGCGAAGAGCGAGCACCACGCCAGTCTCGCGAAGACCGTCGCGGCAACCGTGGCGAAGAGCGCGTGCGTGAACTGCGCGAGCCGCTGGACGCCACACCGCAAGCAGAACGTGAAGAGCGTCAGCCCCGTGAAGAACGTGTAGCTCGCGAAGAACGTACCCCACGTGAAGAGCGTGCGCCTCGCGAAGAACGTGCTCCACGTGAAGATCGCGCACCTCGCGAAGAGCGTGCTCCGCGTGAAGATCGCGCGCCTCGAGAAGAACGTGCTCCACGTGAAGAACGCGCTCCACGTGAAGAACGCGCTCCCCGTGAAGACCGCGCGCCCCGCGAAGAGCGTGCTCCACGTGAAGACCGAGCGCCTCGCGAAGAGCGTGCCGCCCGGGAGGAACGCGCCCC
This sequence comes from Pseudomonas sp. KCJK9111, assembly GCF_046231935.1. NCBI lineage: Bacteria > Pseudomonadati > Pseudomonadota > Gammaproteobacteria > Pseudomonadales > Pseudomonadaceae > Pseudomonas > Pseudomonas sp. KCJK9111. Next base: position 16,566 of record NZ_JBJJMO010000040.1, read on the forward strand.
GCGCCAACCTCGTGAAGAACGTCAGCCACGCGCGACCGAGGAAGCTGCCGAACACGCTGCCGAAATGGCCGAAGAGCAACTGCCGAACGAAGAGCACCTACAGGACGAGCAGGACGGCAACGATGGCGAGCGTCCGCGCCGCCGGTCGCGTGGCCAGCGTCGCCGCAGCAACCGTCGCGAGCGCCAGCGCAACGCCAACGGTGAGCTGATCGACGGCGAAGAAGAAGGCAGCGAAGAGCAGCCTCAACAGCGCCAGGCCACCGAGCTGGGCGCAGAGCTGGCCGCAGGTATTGCGGTGACCGCTGCGGTTGCAACCAGCAACATCAGCACCGACGCCGAAGCCCAGGCCAATCAGCAGGCCGAGCGCGCTACTGCCGAAGTCGCCGCTGTTGCCCCGACTGACAGCAGCGAAATCGCTCAACCGGCCGAGCAAGCTGAAACTGTAGTTCCAGCAGAAGCGGTCGCCGTGGCCCCAGTGGTCGAGCAACCGATCAGCGAGCCAGCGCCATTTGTCGAGGCCTCGGCCGTGCCGGTGGTCGAAGTCGCCCCGCAGCCGGTAATCGAACAGGCGCCCGTTGCTGAGCCAGCCGCGACCACCGAAACCGCAGTCGTTGAAGCCCCGGCAGACGTTCAGGCACCCGAAGCGCTAATCACCGAAGTGCCTGCAGAAGCCCCGGCCATCGAAGCCGGCGAAATCGAGCAAGCACCCTCTGTGATCGAGGTCGCCCCGGTTGCCGAACAGCCTGCCCCGGCGGTAGAGGCCCAGCCAGAGGTTTTGGCCGCGCCTGAAACGGTCGCACCTGAGCCTGAGCCAGCCCCCGCTGCCGCGGCAGAGCCTGCCACCGTCATGCTGTCCAACGGCCGCGCTCCAAACGATCCACGTGAAGTGCGTCGCCGCAAGCGTGAGGCCGAGGCTGCCGCCAAAGCCGCTCAGGGTGGCGCTGCTGCCGACGAGCCAACGCCCGGCACCGCCGACGAGCCAAAAACCCACCAGGGTTGATAGCCAAGGCTGAATGAAAAAGCCCCGCCAGTGCGAACTGGCGGGGCTTTTTCTTGGTCGGGCGTTTACCGTGGTCGGCGGACACGGCGCCTAGGAAGTTGCCGTAGGCAGCATCAATAAAGATTCGGCTCCATCTCCAGCTCAACCCCGAACCGCTCAAGGATGTCGACCTGGATCCGCCGCGCCAGGGCGTGCATTTGCGCCCCGCTCGCCTGGCCATAGTTGACCAGCACCAGCGATTGCAGGCGATGCACCCCGGCATCACCTTCTCGATAGCCCTTCCAGCCCGCCTGTTCGATCAGCCAGCCCGCTGCCAGCTTCACCTGGCCATCGGCCTGCGGGTAGGCGATGACATCTGGATGTTGCGTACGGATACGCTCAACCACCTGCGCCGCAACCACAGGGTTCTTGAAAAAGCTCCCGGCATTACCCAGCTCGGCCGGATCAGGCAATTTTTCACGACGAATGCTGCAGATGGCATCGCTGATGGCCTGCGCAGTGAGCGCGGTGGTGCCCTGCTCGGCCAGGCGCTGACGCACCGGGCCGTAGTCCAAGCGCGCCTGCAAGGTGCGACTCAAGGCGAAGCGCACACGCAGGATCAGCCAGCGACCAGGGTTACGCTTGAACACGCTGTCACGGTAGCCGAACGCGCAGTCGGCCAAGGCGAAGTCACGGACGTCACCCGTCTTGCGGTCCAGCGCGGTCAGGCCGGCGAAGACATCCTTGATCTCTACGCCATAAGCGCCCACGTTCTGCATGGGCGCAGCACCCACTGTGCCGGGAATCAGGCTGAGGTTCTCCAACCCGCAAAAGCCCTGCGCGAGCGTCCACTGCACGAACGGGTGCCAGGCCTCACCCGCCTCGGCCTCGACCACAACGCGCCCACCATCGTCACTCAGCACGCGGCGCCCCTGGCTTGAGACGTGCAGCACCAGGGCGTCGACATCGCGGGTCAGCAGCAGGTTGCTGCCCCCGCCTATCACCAGCACGGGTACACCCTGCTGCTGCGCAGCGTCCAGCGCCTGGCGCACCTGCAGGTCGTCTTTGGCTTGGCTGAAAAAGCGCGCTTTCACGTCGATGCCAAACGTGTTGTACGGCTTGAGCGAGACCTGCTCCTGCCATTGCCCGGTCATAACCGCCCCTTGATTTCCACGACCAGCGCTTGGCAGGCGGTTTCGATCAGGTCGAGCACCTGCTCGAAACCATCGGCACCGCCATAGTACGGGTCTGGAACTTCATCGAGCGCAGAACCGTAGCGGCGCAAAAACAGGTCGAGCTCGCCTACCGCCGTGTGCGGGCGCAGGGCACGCAAATCGCGCAGGTTGCTCTGATCCATCGCCAGTACCAAGTCGAACTCGGCAAAGTGCCCCACTTTGACCTGCTGGGCGCGCTGTTTCGACAGGTCATAGCCACGTGCCAGTGCGGCCTTGAGGGTGCGCCCGTCGGGCGCCTTGCCAACGTGCCAGTCGCCCGTGCCGGCCGAGGCCACCTGCACCTGATCGGCAAGGCCGGCGGCCTGCAGTTGATGACGCAGCACGCCTTCGGCAGTCGGCGAGCGGCAGATGTTGCCCAGGCACACGAACAGAACGCGCATCAGGCCTCCAGCAAGCGCCGTACGCGCTCCAGGTCTTCAGGGGTGTCCACGCCCACGGCGGGTGCCTCGATGGCATCCTCCACATGGATCCGCACGCCGTGCCACAACGCACGCAGTTGCTCCAGCGCTTCGGTCTGCTCCAGCCAGCATGGGCCCCAACCGACGAAATCATGGAGGAAACCAACCCGGTAGGCGTACATGCCAATATGGCGGCGGTAAGGCACACCGGGCGGCAGCTCCTGGCCTTTGGCGAACGCATCGCGCGCCCACGGCAGCGGCGCACGGCTAAAGCTCAGGGCTAGGCCGTTCTTGTCGCTCACTACCTTGACTGCGTTGGGGTTGAACACCGCTTGCGGCTCATGGATGGGCTCGGCCAAAGTCGCGATACCAGCGTGCGGATTAGCCGCCAGGTTGGCGGCCACTTGGTCGATGATCACCGGCGGGATCAGCGGCTCGTCACCTTGCACGTTGACTACGATGGCCTCGCTGGGCAGGCCGAGCTGCACGGCCACTTCGGCCAGACGGTCGGTGCCGGACTCATGATCCACGCGGGTCATCAGCACCTCAGCGCCAAATGCCTGGCAAGCCTCAAAGATACTGGCATCGTCGGTTGCGATGACAACGCGACTGGCGGCACTCCTGCGCGCCTGTTCCCATACGTGTTGCACCATTGGTTTACCGGCGATGGGCAGCAGGGGCTTGCCTGGCAGGCGTGTGGAGCGCAGGCGGGCTGGAATGACGACGGTGAAGTCCAGGTTCATTTGTCCAGGCGCTCATCATCGGTCAGGGTACGTGCCTCGCTTTCCAGCATCACCGGGATACCGTCGCGAATGGGATAGGCAAGGCCGGCGCCCTTGCTGATCAGCTCGGTCTTGTCGGCGCTGAGCTTGAGCGGGCCCTTGGTGATCGGGCAGGCCAGGATATCGAGCAGTTTGGTGTCCATTGAAGGCTTCCTTTAGGCCAGAAGGCCGAAATTGAAAACGGGATCAGGGCTTGGGTAGCAAACGTTGCAACTGCAGGTCGAACCAAGTGCCAAATGCCGGCGTGGGTTGTGCTTCTACCGCCAGGTACCACCAGTTCTCGGCGGCAAAAGAACGGCACTTCACCGCATCCTTCTCGGTCATGATGAGCGGCAGTGGCGGTGTGAAGGCAAGGTTTCGGGCATTGAATTGCGCGTGGTCGGCAAAGGGATGCGGCAGCGGCTGCCAGCCTAGGCCCTGCAAGGTATTGAAAAAACGCTGCGGGTTACCAATGCCAGCCACCGCATGCAGGCGCTGACCTACGGGAAAATGGTCGAGTGCACGGCGCTCGCCCGTGCGCAGGTTGACCAACGCGCTGGGCTGCAGGCGAAAACCAAAGCCCTCGGCACTGTCTTGCGCTGCACCATTGAACAATACCGCGTCGGCCGCCTTCAGACGCTCGACAGGCTCGCGCAAGGGGCCGGCCGGTAGGCATCGGCGATTGCCCAGGCCGCGGGCTGCGTCGATCAATACCAATTCCAGGTCTCGCGCCAGGCGGTAGTGCTGCATGCCGTCGTCACACAGAATCAAGTCCAGGGGTTCGCTGACCAGCAGGGCCTGCACCGCACGTGCGCGGTCCGGATCGATCATCAGCGGCACACCGGTACGTTGCACGATCAACAGCGGCTCGTCGCCTGCCTGTTCGGCCGCCTGATCGGCCGTCACCCGCCAAGGGAACTGCGGCGGCTTGGCGCCATAGCCACGGCTGACCACTCCCACCCTCAACCCCCGCTGGCGGCAGTGCTCGATCAGCCAGAGAATCATAGGAGTCTTGCCGGTACCGCCGACAGTGATGTTTCCCACCACGATGACGGGCACCGGAGCGCGATAGCTGGCGCGCTCGTCGTTGAGAAAACGCCTGCGCTTGCGTTTGACCACCCAGCGGTACAGCGCTTCCAGCGGACGCAGCAATGCCAGTGCCGGGTGGCCGGTGTACCAGGCAGCAAGCAGGCGATCGGCTAATGTCATCAGGGTGTGCTCTGGGCCGCCTCGACGGTGGTCATGCGCAATTGGCTGAAGCCGAGCTTGCCGGCAGCATCCATTGCGGTGACCACAGCCTGGTGCGGGGTCTTGCCGTCGGCACTGATGGCCAGGGGCAGCTTGTTGTCGCCACCTGATTCACGCTCGATGGCCTCGCTGAGGGTGGCCAAGTCGCTCTTGGGCAACAGGTGGTTGTTGACCGAGTACACGCCTTCGGCACTGATGGTGATTTCTACCAGCTTGCCCTCATCGCCCGGTGCACGCTCGGCGCTGGCCGCTTCGGGCAACTCGACGCGCAGCTGGGTTTCGCGGGTGAACGTGGTGGTGACCACGAAGAACAGCAACAGCACGAACACCACGTCGATCAACGACGCCAGGTTGATGTCGATGTTCTCGCGCTGGCGATTGCGCCGAAACTTCACGCCTTGCCTCCAGCCACTTCCACCTCGCGGTCACCCTGAATCACTTCCACCAGCTTGATCGCCTCCTGCTCCATACCGACCACCAGCTCGTCGATACGGCGCAGCAGAAAGCGGTGGAAGAACACCGCCGGGATACCCACCATCAGCCCGGCCGCCGTGGTTACCAGCGCCTTAGAAATGCCACCCGCCAGCACCGCGGCGTTGGCGGTCATCTGCGACCCCATGAACGCGCTGAAGATGTCGATCATGCCCAGCACGGTGCCCAGCAGGCCCAGCAGCGGCGCCATGGCGGCGATGGTGCCCAGCGTGCTGATGTAGCGCTCGAGCTCGTGGATAACGCGTGAGGCGGCTTCCTCGATGCACTCTTTCATGATTTCGCGACCATGACGCGAGTTGGCCAGCCCCGCCGCGAGGATTTCGCCCAAGGGCGAGTCGGCACGCAGGGCCTTGAGCTTGTCACTGGTCAGTTGCTTGTCCTTGATCCACATCCACACCTGGCCCAGCAGGTGGGGCGGGCTGACGCGACTGGCGCGCAGGGTCCACAGGCGTTCGACGACGATAGCCATGGCGGCGATGGAACTCAGAATGATCGGCAGCATCATCCAACCGCCGGACTTGACCAATTCCCACACAGTAGAAGCCCTCTGGAAAAGGTCGCCACTTTACCATAGGCGCGGCAGGCGCTCATCAGCATTAACCACCCCTGGCGTCGCGCCAGAAGCGGCGCTGGCTGCGCATACCCTCGACCTCGCCTTGCGCACCGAGCACCAGACGCAACGCCCCCTCCACTGCCGTGTCGTGCAGGGTCATGCCATGCCTGCGATAGCGTTCGACCACCTGTGCATGGGGATGCCCGAAGCTGTTGTTGCGCCCGCGGGAAATCAGTACCCCACGCGGGGCCGCAGCGCGGATGAAGGCTTCGGTCGACGAACTGCGGCTACCGTGGTGCGGCGACTGCAGCCAGTCGATGCGTGGTGAATCCATGGCAGCCAGCCACGCACGTTCGGCCCCTGCCTCCATGTCACCGGCCAGCAGCAACCGCTCCCCCGACGCCTCGACCAGCAACACGCAGGAGCGGTCATTGCTGGTGCGCGCATCCGCCCAGCGCCACAGGGAAAAGCGAACCCCGTCCCACTCCCAGGACTCGCCACTGACGCAAGGCTGTAACTGAACCTCTTCCAGCGGCTCACCGCCAATCGCCCGTCTGACCGGCAGCCCGCGCTGGATCGCACCTGCACCGCCGGCGTGATCGGCATGGGCGTGACTGACCAGCAGCACATCCAGGCTGTCGACTCCCAACTTGCGCAAGGTGGGCAACACGACCCGCTCACCCAGATCGCTTTCGCCCCTGGCCGGCCCGGCGTCATACAGCAGACTGTGCTGCCGAGTGCGCAGCAACACCGCCAAGCCTTGGCCCACGTCCAGCTGCCAGACCTCGACCTGGCCGTGCGAGACCGGCTCCCGAGGCACCCAGAGCGCCAAAAGCATCACCGCGCCCAACCCACGCAGCGGCACACCCCGTGGCAGCAACAGCAGCAGTGCACCCAGGCATACCAGCAGCCAGGCCCACAACGGCGGTGCCGGAGGCACCCATGCCGGGCGCTGCTGGGCGACCAGTGCTAGCGCGCGAAACAAGACATCCAGCAGGCCGCCTGCCAGCCACAGCAATGCCTCACCTGCGTCGCCCAGCGGCAGCAACAAAGTGCCCAACAGTGCCAGCGGCAATACCGCCAGGCTCACCCACGGCACCGCCACCAGGTTGGCCAACGGGGCACTCAGGCTCACCGGCAAGCCCACGGCCAGCAGCACCGGGAGCAGCCCGACGGCGATGACCCACTGCGCTCGCGTCCATGCCTGCCAGGGTCGCCAGGCCCCTAGCCGGGCACTGAAGCTGTAGATGAGCGTGGCCACGGCGCCGAATGACAGCCAGAAGCCTGGAAGCAGCGCCGCCAACGGCTCGAACAGCAAAACGGCAACCAAGGCAAGTAACAAGGGGTGGAACGCGCCAAGGTGACGAAAGCGCAGGCGCCACAGCAGCACCACGGCCAGCATCAGACAGGCGCGCTGTACTGGCACCCCTGCCCCGGCCAGCCACCCGTAGGCCAGCGCCGCACTCATGGCCAGCACACAGGCCCAAGGTAGCCACGGCAGCCGGGTCGGCCACAGCCCCCAGCGGGCTAACCACGCGACCACGGCATAGAGCAGACCCGCCACCAGGCCAATGTGCTGGCCTGAAATCACCAGCAGGTGCACGGTGCCGGTGGCCTGAAGCGCCTGCCAGTCTTCGCGCGCCAGGCCGGTCCCATCACCAAGCACCAACGCCACCAACGCGGCTTGCCGACCATGGGCTTCGACCGCCAGCAGACGCTCGCGCAGGCCATCGCGCCACCCGACTGCCGCGGGCGTCAGTAACTGCCCGGCTTTCACCGCTCCGCTGGCGCCGATCCGACGTGCCAGCAGCTGCGCCTCCCGGTCGGGCCCGTGGGGGTTCAGAAGGCCGGTCGGCCGCTGCAGGGTGACGGCCAGGCGCCACTGCTCGCCGGCACGTAGCGGTGGCCCGTCGAACCAGCTCAATTGCAGGCGTTGCGGCAACTCGGCACGCCGGGAATGCGCCCCCTCAAGCTCGAAGCGCACGCCTTGCGCAGTGCGCGCCGGCAGACCGGCCACCCGCCCTTCCAGCCATAAGGTGCGACCATCGAGCCCTGGCGCCAGACGATCCTCCACGGCCTGCTTGGCAGACCAACAGGCCCAGCAGAAGCCCAGCAGGAACAAACCCAATAACCAACCCCGGGTGAACAGACTGACGACGGCGCCCACTGCAAGCATTAGCTGCCATCCGACCGATGGCAATTGAGGTACCAGGCAAAGACTGAGCAGACCAAGCGCGAGCGCCAACATCCCTGTGCGCATGAGGTAGAGCTCCAGAAGCTGAATCAACCTCTGAGGCATAGCCCACTTGCCGGCACTGCTTGCTCAACAATTGTCACAAACTCTGAACGAGGCTGAACGGGAATCAGGGCATACTGCCCCGGTCAACGCCCCGGGAGCCCCCATGCCGCGCCGACTATTCAAACGCTTCATGCCGGATCCGAGCAGTATTCGGGAACACAAGTCCTTACGCTTTTTCGGCAAGTTGCTGCATGACCCGAACCTGTGGCACCTGAACCGTCATTCGGTAGCGCGAGCCATGGGCGTCGGCCTGTTCGCCGCATTGATCCCGATGCCCGCACAGATGCTGCTGGCCGCTGCATTGGCCATCCCGCTGCGAGGCAACCTGCCGATTGCCGTCAGCCTGGTATGGCTGACCAACCCGCTGACCATGCCGCCGGTGTTCTTCGTTACCTACATGGTCGGTGCCTGGCTGATGCAGGTACCGCCACGCGCGCTACCTGACGCGCTGACCTTCCAGTGGATCACTGACCAACTGTCGACGGTCTGGCAACCCTTCCTGCTCGGTTCAATCGTGTGCGCCGTACTGCTGGGTATGCTCGGCTATTTCAGTACCCTGATGTACTGGCGCTGGTGGGTAGGCCGGCAGTGGCGTCGTCGCCAATGCCGGTGCAAGGTTTCAGGCACGCATGCCCCGGCCGCTGACCAGCAGCCGCACGCACAACAGGTAGAGCACGGCAGTGGCCACCAACATGAACGTGATCGCCGTGCCGATGCTGATGTCCGACACCCCTAAAATGCCGTAGCGGAAGGAATTGACCATGTGCAGCACAGGGTTGGCCAGCGATACGGTCTGCCAGAACGGTGGCAACAGGGTGATCGAGTAGAACACGCCGCCCAGGTAGGTCAGCGGAGTCAGTACGAACGTCGGGATGATCGAAATGTCGTCGAAGTTGCGAGCGAACACCGCGTTGACGAACCCCAGCAAGGAGAAGATGGTCGCCGTCAACAGTACCACTGCCACAGTCACACCCAGGTGATGCACTTGCAGGTCGGTGAAGAACATCGACAGGATGGTGACGATCACCCCTACCGCCAAGCCACGCAGCACGCCACCTAGGACATAACCCACCAGGATGGTGTGCGGCGATACCGGCGAGACCATCAGCTCTTCGATCGAGCGCTGGAACTTGCTACCGAAGAAGCTCGATACCACGTTGCCATAGGAGTTGGTGATCACCGACATCATGATCAGCCCCGGCACGATGTACTGCATGTAGGTGAACCCGCCCATGTCGCCAATCTGCCGGCCAATCAGGTTCCCGAAAATGACGAAATACAGAACCATGGTGATTGCCGGTGGCAACAGGGTCTGCGGCCAGATGCGCAGGAAGCGCCGCACTTCGCGATAGACGATGGTGTTCAGGGCGACCCAGTTGGTGCGCAGTTCCACGCTCATACGGCCACCTTCGACAGGTTTTTTTCCACCAGGGCCACGAACAGCTCCTCGAGTCGGTTGGTCTTGTTGCGCAGGCTTTGCACGTCGATGTTCTGCAGGGCCAACTGGCCGAACAGGGCGGTGATGCCGATGTCTTTCTCTACCTGTACTTCCAGGGTGTGCGGGGTCAGCAGCCGGCACGGGTAACCCTGCAACACCGGCGCCGTGGCCAGGCCCTGCTTGATGTCGAGGACGAAGGTTTCGACATGCAGCTTGCCCAGCAACTGGCGCATGCTGGTGTTCTCGACGATGGTGCCGTGGTCGATGATGCCGATATTACGGCACAGCTGCTCAGCCTCTTCCAGGTAATGGGTGGTGAGGATAATGGTGATGCCTTTCTGGTTCAGCTCGGTGAGGAAGCTCCACATCGAACGGCGCAGCTCGATGTCCACGCCGGCGGTGGGCTCGTCGAGAATCAGCAAACGCGGCTCGTGGATCAGCGCACGGGCAATCATCAGCCGGCGCTTCATGCCGCCGGACAGCGAACGCGATGGCACGTCGCGCTTATCCCACAGGCCCAGTTGGGTCAAGTACTGCTCGGCACGCGCCTTGGCGATCTTTGGCGGGATGCCATAGTAGCCAGCCTGGGTAACGACGATGTCGAAGCACTTCTCGAACTGGTTGAAATTGAACTCCTGTGGCACCACGCCCAGGCAACGCTTCAGCGCCGCGGGCTCGCGGTCGAGGTCGTGACCGAACACATTGACCGTGCCGCTGGTTTTATTCACCAAGGTGGAGAGAATGCCGATGGTGGTGGATTTGCCGGCGCCGTTGGGGCCGAGCAAGGCGAAGAAGTCCCCTTCGGCGACATCCAGGTCGATGCCGTTGAGGGCCTGAAAGCCGTTGCCGTAGGTTTTGGTGAGCTGTCGAATGGACAGGGCAGAACTCATAGCGGGTCACTTACCGAAAAATAAGGTGCAGGACACGCCAGACAAGGTCACTGGCGCAGTGAGTGCGGCCAATGGTGCAAGGCGCGGCCGCACAAGTACAGTCATGTGTATTGATAGTGACTATCGAAACAGCCGTAGTGTTCGATCAGGTCAGCGCAGTCATTACTGCAGCCTGGTAGGCCGGGCGGGCCTTGAGGCGTTCGTACCAAGCTTCCAGGTGGTGCATGGCCGGGCGCTCGATGGGCATTTCGAACCAGGCAATAGACGAAGCTACCCAGTGGGATGTCGCCCATGCCGATCTGGTGACCGGAAAGATAGGGCTGTGTGGCCAAGGTTTCGTCGGCAATGGCCAGCAACTGGGCGCACTGCTTGTGCGCAGCGTTGATCGCCACCCAGTCGCGCTGGTCTTCGGGGGTGCGCAGCAGGCCCCAGAACAGCGGGCGGAACGGCGCTGCGAAGGATGAGGTGGCCCAGTCCATCCATTTGTCGGCCAAAGCGCGTTGGCGCGGGTCTTCCAGGTACCAACCTTGCTCGGTGCCATATTCGGCGCACAGGTAGCGGACGATGGTGTTGGACTCCCACAGGGTCAGGTCGCCGTCTTCCAGCATCGGCACCAGGCCATTGGGATTGCGGGCGCGGTAGTACGGCTCGTTGACCACGCCGAAGGCGCCGCCGGCGTCGATCGATTCGAAGTCCAGGCCCAGTTCGTGGGCGATCCACAGCGCTTTGCGCACATTGCTCGAGTTCTTGCGGCCCCAGATCTTCAGCATGGCAACGTCCTTATGAATGCGGATGTTGCACAGTCTACTCCAGAGTTTTGTTGCCTGTACCGGCCCTTTCGCAGGCAAGCCCACTCCTACAAGAATCGCGCCTTATCTGGGGACGGTGCCCCCTGTAGAAGCGGGTTTGCCCGCGAGAGGGTCAGTACAGGCAATCACCGGACTGAAACTCCCACCGCCACACCCTGTCACTGTTCTGACCCTGCCTTTCCCGGCGTTGCGTCTAAGCTGTCCGGAACGGCTCAAGCCCCCTGGTTCCAAGGAGGACCGATTATGTTGCTGTTGTGGTTGGTAGTGCTGGTGATAGGCGCGGCGTACCTCACGCACAGGCGCCTGGCACCCTTGCAGATTCTCGGCATCATGGCCGCCTATGTGCTGCTGATGGGCATTTTCAGCAGCGCTCCTGGCTGGCTGCTAGCACTGATCTGGCTCGTGCTGGCACTCAAAGGCGCCTTGTTGGCACTGCCCGACTGGCGCCGCAAGGTGTTCACCGGCCCGGTTTTCAACTGGTTCCAGCGCACCCTGCCGCCCATGTCGCAAACCGAGCGTGAAGCCATCGACGCCGGTACCGTATGGTGGGACGGCGAACTGTTCAGCGGCCGCCCCGACTGGCGCACCTTGCTGGCCTACCCGGCACCCAAGCTGACCGACGAAGAGCAGGCCTTCATTGATGGCCCTACCGAACAACTGTGCGCCATGGTCAACGACTGGCAGATCGGCCAGGACATGGACCTACCACCCGCGGCCTGGGCGCATATCAAACAAAATGGCTTCTTTGCCCTGATCATCCCCAAGCAGTACGGTGGCAAGGGTTTTTCCGCTTACGCACACTCCCAGGTGGCGATGAAGCTGGCCACCCGCAGCGGCGATCTGGCCTCCACGGTGATGGTGCCCAACTCCCTCGGCCCAGCTGAACTGCTGCTGCATTACGGAACCGACGAACAACGCGCCCACTACCTGCCACGCCTCGCCCGTGGCGACGACATCCCTTGCTTCGCACTCACCGGCCCTCTGGCCGGCTCAGACGCTGGCGCCATGCCCGACACCGGCGTGGTGTGCAAGGGCCAGTGGCAGGGCGAGGAAGTCATCGGCCTGCGCCTGAACTGGGAAAAACGCTATATCACCCTAGGCCCGGTTGCCACGCTGCTGGGCCTTGCATTCAAGGCCTACGACCCGGACCACCTGCTGGGCGAGGAGGAGGAACTGGGCATCAGCCTGGCGCTGATCCCTACCGACACCCCCGGCGTGGACATCGGCAAACGTCACCTGCCGCTGGGCGCCGCCTTCATGAATGGCCCCAATAGCGGCAAGGACGTGTTCGTGCCACTGAGCTACCTTATCGGTGGCCAGGCCATGCTCGGCAAAGGCTGGATGATGTTGATGAACTGCCTGTCGGTGGGCCGTTCCATCTCCCTGCCCGCCGTGGGCACCGGCGCCGCCAAGTACACCAGCCTGGTCACCGGCCAGTACGCCAACATCCGCGAGCAATTCAACGTGCCGCTGGCCGCATTCGAAGGTATCCAGGAATCGCTGGCACGCATCGGCGGCAACGCCTGGCTGATGGACAGCGCGCGCCTGCTGACGGCCAAAGCGGTAGACCTGGGCGAGAAGCCCTCGGTGCTGTCGGCGATCCTCAAGTACCACCTGACCGAGCGCGGCCGCGAATGCATCCAGCACGCCATGGATGTGCACGGCGGTAAGGGCATCATCATGGGCCCGAACAACTACCTGGGGCGTAACTGGCAAGGGGCACCGATCTTCATCACGGTCGAGGGCGCCAACATCCTCTCACGCAACCTGATGATCTTCGGTCAGGGCGCCATTCGCTGCCACCCGTTCGTACTCAAGGAAATGGCTCTGGCCCACCGTGAGGACCGCGACCAGGCGCTAAGAGAGTTCGATGACCTGTTGATGAAGCACATCATGTTCGCCGCCGGCAATGCGGCTAGCACACTGGTGTTCAATCTGGGATTGGGCCGCCTGGAAAGCGTACCAGGCGATACCCTCAGCCAAGGCTACTTCCGCGCCCTGAACCGCCAGGCCTCAGCCTTTGCATTGCTGGCGGACCTGTCGATGATGCTGCTGGGCGGCGCCCTCAAGCGCCGCGAGCGCCTGAGTGCCCGGCTAGGCGATGTGCTGAGTTATCTGTATTTGTCCAGTGCGGCGCTCAAGCGTTATCACGACTTGGGCTCGCCCGAGCAGATGCAGCCATTGCTACGCTGGGCCATGGAAGAAAGCCTGGGGCAGGCGGAAAAGGCCTTGGATAAGTTACTCGACAACTTCCCAAATCGCTTTGTCGGCTGTGCACTGCGAGCCCTGGTGTTCCCCTTCGGCCGTCGTCATACCGGGCCGAGCGATGAACTGGATGCAGAGGTAGCGGCGCTGATTGGGCGTAACAAGGGTGACCCAGCGCTGGAAGAGCTGCTCGCGGGCTGCTTCCGGCCACAGGCGGACGGTGACCCAGTGGCGGCACTGCAACGGGCTTGCGACTTGCTCGATGAGGCAGCGCCACTGCACAAGGCGCTGCACCTGGGGGTCAAGGAGGGCAAGGTAAGGCCGGCACCTGGGCAGTCGGTGATTGATGCGGCCATCGAAAGCGGTGTGCTGCAGCCTGGCGAAGGTCAACGGCTCCATGCGGCGGAACAGGCACGCCGGGCGGTGATCGACGTGGATGCGTTCGATAAAGCGCAGTTGCTGCCTGAACAGGGCAAAGTGCGTTGATTGGTGGAGGCCGCTCAGCGGCTTTCCCCCCTCGCCTTCAACCGGCGTATACTCCGCCCCCGTTTCAACCACCCCAAGGACTGCCCCCATGGCCATCCCCCACCTGGAATACCACCTGCACCTGCTGAACCACCTGCGTACCATCCTGGTGGCTTTAGGCGAAGCCGAGCAGGTACCAGAGGAAAGCCACGCCCTGTTCCTCGAACGCTTCGACGAACTGCTGACCCTGCTGCCGCAAAACCCGCTGGAAAGCCAGTATCTGGGGCAGGACTTGATCTGCCAGGTGATCCAGCGCTACCCGCAGATCGCTCATCTTGTACCGCGGGATCTGCTGTGGTTCTTTGGCGGCGACTGCTTGCATTTCATGCCCGATGACGAGCTGGACCTGTATCAGCGCCTTGAAGAGCGCCGCTACGAAGCCGAGCAGAACGGTGAGCCGTTCGACTGGAATCAGGAAAAACAGCTGCTGAACCTGCAGCCCGGGAACGCCCACTGACGCCATCCGCCCAGAGCGATGCGCCCCGGGCAACGCTGCTCAAGCTTGCTGTAGCCGCAATACATCGTATGCAGACAGCATTGGCAATGGAATCATCGTTACTGCAAAGCGCCACTCATCAACACTGCGTGTATCCAATGCCAGCACCACCGTTACACCACTCGGCGCTGTCGACGCTGGCGTAAACACACCTTCCGCCGATACCACACCGTTGCCTGCAAGGATGTGCCATTCAACATCCTTGGCCGGCACGGCAACCTCGTTGCTGTCTAAGTTGAAATAGCAGCAGTTCAGTTGCAACGCATCGCCGGCAAAGGCAAATCGGATGAAATGCGTCGGGTACACGAATGTCGTGACGAAAGATACCGAAGCGCTAACCCCACCGCCCGCAGCCGTGAGTACATCGGTACGTGCGGGCACCCGAGGGAAACTGGCCCTGGTAGCAGCAGGGATCAAGGTTTCTCCCGGTACATTGAAGGCGATACCGGGTGGCTTGACGGCAGGAACGTAGAAGTGGTCATTACCCTCTTTAACGAGGGTGCCGCCTGCATCACCCGTCACACTCCAATTGACACCAGGCATGGGTGTAGCGACGAAGCCCAGCCGCTCCTTTGCATCCCCTGCATGGAAAACTTGCGAGTACGGCGCGATTCTGTAGAGCGGTGTTGGGATAGCGGACTCAGCGGGCTTCAACGACTTCTTGGGGGCTTTCCTGTAACCGAATATGCTGCCCCCGGGAGTTACTGCGCCAACGAGTTCAGTGGACCCTGGTGGGGTTACCAGATCGCCAATGAATGCACTGTCCAAAGGTGCTCGACCGGCCCCCACCTCTGGAAAATTGTCTGCAGAAAACATGCCAAACAAGGGTGGATCAGCTGCGAGCGCGATAGGTTGCTGTATCCCGCTTACCAAACTTTCGTATGCCATGGGCTGCTGAGCAAAAAAAAAATGCCTGGTGAGCAGGTTATCATCAGTAACCATATAGATAAAAAGATCTTGCAGCTTCGCATTTTCAGGGCGTGGCATGATCGCAATGTCAATTTTCTTTCTCTGGTTATAATATTCAACGTACTCTGGAGGCACTGCAGTCTCGACACGTGAATCCTCCGTATCGTAGAGGCCAAAGTCGGCCCCACCCGTCCATTCGAAACTCAGCACACTTTGGCCTTGCGCCCGGTATCGGAGGTAGCACTGATCCATGCGCAACACAACCCTGAGCCTCATTGCGCCAGTGCTCGTCTCCGTCAACCGCAAGATCTGCTCCGCACCCAAGTTGGAGAGCCTCTTCGTGAAGATGAGATATTCATGGTCTGAATGAAGAACGACCTCGGTATTGACGTTAGCGACCGATAATACTTCGACTTGGGTAAACTTCCTCAGCAATGCCTCCGCCCCTTCCCGCCCCGCTACAGCAGGCGGCCGAGTCCTTACAACTGACTCAATCAGAAAATCATTATTAGCGTCTTCCCGCCACAGCCAATTAATCCACAAAGCACGCGTCCACATTGAGCACACAGCATCCGCGGACGGTGAGCCGACACCCGCTATTTCATCACTTTGATTTTTTTTCACTGCACGGTCCCCTGTAGTGCGAACCCCAATGAAATACCTGCCAAACAATCGAGGCAACTGGCAGTTTTATCAGTAGGCAGACGAAGCTTGGCCTCACCGTGCGATCAGCACTGCCCGACACGCATAGCCTCCACGGTTTGGCAACTGGTATTTCTATCAGTTGACGCAACGGCACGGCCCTTCCACGCTCTATGAAAACAGGCCCATGGAAACAGTACGACCTTCCATCGAACAACTGCCGTAAAACCGGGAGAGAAGATCAGTGCAAGCCAATCGCACTTCGGATTATTCCTACATACGAACTGCGATCAAACTTGCACGCTGTGTACCGCCGCATCTACCGATGCTTGGGCAGCCTTACCCAACATCCACCTGACGCACTCTAACCTGGAGCACCTCAATGAAAAAAACTCTCCTGGCCTTAGCGCTTGGCCTGGCCAGCAACGCCGCATTAGCCAATACCGGTTCGATCAACTTCTACGGCCAGGTGCATGCCGGGACCTGCCCGATCGAAATCATCGACCCTTCGACAGGTCTGCCGGTGGCCCGCGTCAACATGGGCAACGTCAGTGTTTCGCAGTTCGCCGCCGTAGGCGATGAAGCGGCATCTCGCGCCTTCGGCATGCGTATCACCCCAGGCGGCGGTTGCACCGTTGCCCCTGGCAGCAATGCCAATGTCACCTTCACTGCCGCCTATGGCGGCGCCGGTACAGGTGGTACGTTGTATGCACTGGAACCAGGCGGAGCCAACAACCTGGCCTTGATCATCAAGGATAATACCGGCACCCCCGTGAATAACGGCCTGGCCTCCAAGGATTACCCACTGGATGACACGAACCCTACCACCATGATCTTCTCTGCGGCCTATAAATCCATAGGTGCCGCCGTGACGGCCGGTACGGCTAACACCGATGTGCAATTTCTTGTCGATATTCCATGAGAACGCACCTCAGGCGAGCTGATACCGCCTGAGGTTACCTCGCACCATTCAGAAGGTATCGTCAGATGAAGATTCACCCGCGCCGCCTGGCCTTGGGTATTTGCCTGGCAGCCACCCTGCAAACTGCTCAGGCAGCGCTGACCGTCAATACCACGCGCGTCGTTTTCGACAGCGACAAACGCAGCACCTCGGTGGTGATAGCCAACCCCAGCCCCCGCCCCTACGCTGTGCAAAGCTGGGTCAACACTGCCAAGGACGATACCGACACAACCGTCCCACTGGCAACCTCGCCTGGGCTGTTCCGTCTGGACCCGAGCAAGGAACAGATGGTGCAGATCAACCGCCTGCCCAACAAGCTGCCTGAAGACCGGGAAACACTGTTCTACCTCAATGTTCAGGAAATCCCCGAGGTCACCCCTGAGGATGTGAACGTACTCAACATTGCACTGCGTACGCGCCTCAA
This sequence comes from Pseudomonas sp. KCJK9111, assembly GCF_046231935.1. Classification (NCBI taxonomy): domain Bacteria; kingdom Pseudomonadati; phylum Pseudomonadota; class Gammaproteobacteria; order Pseudomonadales; family Pseudomonadaceae; genus Pseudomonas; species Pseudomonas sp. KCJK9111. Next base: position 33,830 of record NZ_JBJJMO010000040.1, read on the forward strand.
GCTCTTCTATCGCCCCAGCCAATTGAAGGACCGGCCCGCCGACCGCATCGGCGAGCTGAAATGGTCCGTGCGTCAAGGCCCTGGACGCGTCCAGTTGGTAGTCGACAACCCGACACCTTTCCATTACACGTTCGGCCGCCTGGAAGTCAGCGCTGCAGGTGCAACAGAGGCTATACAGGCCATGGCCATGGCGCCCCCGTTTGGCCAGCAGGTCTATGACCTTGCCCAGATCAAATCGCTCAGTGGCTTGCAGTTGACCTTCACCACCATAAATGACTATGGGGTCGCGACCCCAGTGATGCAGAAGGCGCTGTCCAGCCGCCCCTGAGCACTCCCACCCGACACCTGCAAACGAGCCCTATGGGCTCGTTTGCTATTGTGATTCACAGAAATCAAGGAGCTTTCCATGAAGCCTCTAGTCATTGCCTTTGGGCTCGCAATGGCCAGTCAACAGGCGCTTGCGAACACCGGCTCGATCAACTTCATCGGCCAGGTGAACAGCGGGACCTGTGCGATTGAAATCATCGACCCTTCGACGGGCCTACCTGCTTCCAGAATCTACATGGGCACAGTGAGCACAGCCCAATTCAAGCAAGCAGATGACGAGGCCGCCAACCGCGCCTTCGGCTTGCGCCTTACACCCGGCGGTGGCTGTATACTGCTGCCAGGGGCCAATGCCCGCGTGACCTTTACCGGGAACTACGGCGGCGCTGGCGCCAGCGGTACACTGTATGCTCTGGAACCAGGTGGTGCTACGGGTTTGGCCTTGATCATCAAGGACAACACAGGCACACCAGTAGACAACGGAATAGCCTCCAAACAGTACCCCCTGTACGACACCAAACCCACCGACATGCTGTTTTCTGCTGCCTACAAAGCGATCGATAGGCAGGTAACCGCCGGCTTTGCCAACAGTGATGTGCAGTTCAGGGTGGACATACCGTAAGCGTTACTGGGGCCACTTTGCACCCCTTCGCGGCGGTTTGACGCGAAGGGGTGCAAAGTGGCCCCAATTTGCTTGAGTATTCGCTTAACCGAGGAGCACTAGCTCCTCGGCCCGATCTTCATTTCATCGGCCTTCATACCTCCTGGCCTGACAACCTGTCCAAAGGATCGTAACTGTAACCACTGCCGTCATAGCTGCTCAGGCGGCCCAGGGCGTCGTACTCCAACGTTTTGCCCTTATCATCGAGGCTCATGTTGCCGTCCTTGTCGTATTGCAATGTGAAATCGCCATAGTCGGGATGGGTATTGCGCACGCCACTCAGTTGCGCAGGGTCTTCATTGTCGAATAGGTAGGTCGCCTCGTTACTGCCCTTGCTACCGTTCTCTTCCTCGAACTCGGTCAGCACCCAGGTGATGTTATCGAGCGCATCAAATTCGAAATACTGCTGACGAATGGTCTTCCCAGCCGGGTCCGTCGGGCTATGGGAAACCAGCCCGTCGCAACTGTATTCCTCCAGCCGACCCCGCAGGTCGTACTTGAATGTTTCCTCACGCAAGACAGTGCCATTATCACTCAAGCGTTTTGACGTGATCTGGTCGAGCACGCTGTATTCCTGCGCCAGCTCCTGTACTCCCTGCACCACCAGCCCGGCCTCTGCAACCAGCGCCTGCACACGGTCATTGGCGAAAGTAAAGCCTCCGATCGGCGCTTCGGCCACGCTACTGAGGAACACAAACCGACGCAGGCGTTCGCGCCCCTGGTGATCGTACTCCAGCTCGGTGGCGAGTCCTTGAGTGCCATCCAGGGTGAGTATGCATTGGGGATTGCTAAGCCCGTCATAGAAGAATGAACTGCTGGTGCTCCCCAGTGCAGTGCGCTCCAACAGGCCGCTGGGGTAATAATCGTAGGTCTGCGTCTGGCCGAGTACATCCTTATAGAACAACTGGCGCCCCAACAGGCTGGTGCCGTACTCCATGGTCCAGGTTTCGTCGCCGATCACGCGGGTTTCCTGCTTGATTTCGCCGGTACTGAAATAGACGCGGCTCAATTCCTCTCCCTCCTCCTTGCAGTAGGTAAGCCGGGCGTTGAGCGGGTCGAATGCATAGTCGGCCTGCTTACCCGGAATGCGCCGTAGTTGAGGCTCCTCACCCAGTTGAGGAAGGTATTGATACTCGATGACATTGCCAGCGGCTGTCCGCACCTTGCTCGGTTTGATCTGGCCAGGCTCATAGTGCATGTGCCGTGCCCGTCCGCCGGTAACGGAGGTGATCATACGGCTCAGACCGTCGAAAACCTGCTCCCCCAGCACGACTCCCCCGACACTGATGCTGATCGGTAAGTCTTCACTGCTGTGCACGGCATAATCGCGATGCACCACCGACCGGTCCGCCAGTGTCTGGTCAACCAGGCGGCCGAAAGTGTCATAGCTGGAGCGGGTAACCGCTTTACGCGCATCGATCTCCCTTACATTGCGCCCCAAGCCGTCATAGAAGTACTCATGCGTGGCGTACATTTTATCCGCCAGGTCAAAGCGCCGTACTTGGGCAGCCTGCTCGAACAGGTTCAACCAGGTGGTGGTCTTGCCCAGGCTCAGCTTGCCATCTGCAGACTCACTCCACACGGTTTGGGTGGCCAGGTTGCCCTTGGGGTCGGTACCGTAAGGGTTCGACCCGATCGGGTCATGCTCCTGGAACCGCTTGACACCGTCCGGCCCTGTCTCGCAGCGCTGTTGGCCCCAGTCGTCGTAGGCATACTGGGTCGCCAACGGCATTTGCTGTTCGCCTTTCCAGTCGTATTCAATTGCCTCGGTCAACTGGCCAAGTTCATCGTAGGTAAACGAGCTGCGTGGGCGGAAGACTTGACGCAGGCGGACATCTTCTGCGTCGACGTCAGCATCGTGCCGCTCTTCGCGGACCACTCGCCCCAGGCCATCAATGTATGAGTTGATGGCGACTCCCTTGACGTCTATTCGGGTTTGCACGGCCTGACCACCCGGTGCGCTCACAAGCCCGTACGTGTAGATGCGAGATGCCCTATACGCATCGTCATTGGGAGACACCGTCTCACGAACCACACGGCGTAACGCATCGTAGGCGTACTCGATTTCAACATCGTTGTCATCGCGATTGAGCAATGGCTCCCCAATGAGCATTGAATGCTTCAGCGTGATCACCTTGCAAACATGGCGCGGCTCGCCAGTTTCTTGGTCAATACTCCCATGATCAAAGCCGGTCACCTGCTGCTCGGTCACCAGCACAGGGTGCCCATTGAGATCGTCCAAACTGTACGTAAAACCGGTCGTGGTACTTTTACCGCCCATGACCAGGGTTTCCAGCGATGAACGCCCATGGCGCAGCAAGTCGGCAGGGTCATCGACCGGGCTCACGGTGGTCACTTTCAACGCTGCCTGCTCTACCTCGCCAACGACTTCACACAGGCTTTCCTGCGTGAGGACCAGCCAATCGGACGCCGACTGTTTGATCGAGGCACCCGGATAAGCTACCCGAGCGAGCGCCTTGTACTGGCAGCTTTTTCGCAGTACCGGCGCAGGCTCGTCGCCAACCGCTGCGGGATGTTCCGTCACGCTCTTCTGGTTGCGCACGAAGCCGTCCGGGTCGTCTTCGGCAGGGTAATACGCGATCACGGTGCGCTGCCCGGAGGGCAGGATCTGCTCGACCAAATTGCCATGGAGGTCATATACGGTCCTGGTGGCAGGCTCTTGGCGAAACCTGGAAGCATCCCCCAGCAGTGACCACGCCTGGGTTTGCTCCAGCGGTAACTGGAAGTTACGCGGCTGATTGTCGAACTCAGTCGTTACATCGCCGTGATACGTCGTGCTGTTGACAAGTTGGTTCTTGCCTTGCACCACGACCTCACCCACCTGCAAGTGAAAACGGTTGTACGTGCGATGGGTGGTGCGCAATACCTGGTCCTTGCCATCCGCACCTTTACCCCATTGAGACGCCGTGCTGCCATACAGGTAGGTGGAGCGGGCGCGATAGAGGTTATCCTCACCATCGTCACGCCAGCTGACACCGCTGCCGTTACCGACGAAATTGTTCGGCGCCTCAATGCTGTCTTGCAGGACGGTGTAGGTGTAGCTGGTTTTCATCGACGGCTGGCCGCCGCCAGGGTTGACCGTATGCGAGGTCACACGCGGTATCGCCGCACGGGTTCCACCGCCTGGCAACAAATGGCCTGTATCACCGCCCTCACCGTAGCGGATATCTTCCACACTACCGTAGGGTGTCGAAACCTTGGCCAGGCAGGTCAGACCAAAAGACGTGGTGTATTCGAACCGCCAGTTGCCACCCACTTCGGCCGGCAAGTCGGCCTGACGCAACTGCTCATTGACCAGGCTGAGCTTGTATTCGGCGACCGGCTTGCCGCCATTGGCCCCAGGGTGCAGCTTGAGTATTACCGTGCTGCCATAGCTGATTTCCAGCAACGCCTGACCCGTGCCGTCGACAATGCGCTCCAGCCTTTGGTTGGCGGTGTAACTCAACAGAATACGGTGGCCCGAAGCGGCGCGAACCTCAGACGGCAGTGCAACAAGATTATCCCCGGTACCGTACTCGCTCAGCACTTCTTCCATATAGGACTTGTGCACCACACGGTATTGTTTCTTGCCCCCTTCACTGTCCTCGAAAAAACGAAAACTTTCGAGTTTTCTTTCCTTAATGCTCGGCTCTGCACCAGACCCGGTCACCTTGAAACTTTCTCCGGTGTGAAGCCGCAACATGCGCGTAGCCGGCACGTATTGAGTAAGGTCGACATACCAACCCCGGCCGAAGCCGACATTTTTGTCGCTGAACGGGTTGAACACCAAGCGAATGGGCAGTTCTGGACCGAGCTGATAATTACCAACAAGGGCTGGCAAGTTGATACTTACCGCATACTGGCCAGTACGTGGGTCGACATTATTTTGCACAAAGCTGGACGCATTCAGTGCATTGGAGTGAAGTACGGTTTCAATTGCCATCTTGTTTATCATCCGAAAAAGAATGGGGGACTCACCTCGGCACACCCGTGCACCCAGGTGAGCCGTTGCTCAGCGAATTGCAAGTTTCAGAACATCGCGGTGGGTGATGCCCTGCCTCTCTTCGTCAGCCGTGACAGCAAAAGAAAATGTCAGGGGATGTTCGTTACCTTCCACATCCAGCAGAGTGAACTCCAAGTTTTTTTCAAGCGCCTGACGATAACCCGACTCCTCGCTTTTTCTCGAGAGAACAAACCCCGTATCCCGCTGCAGGATGATCATCAGTTGCCCAGCACCGGGCTTGGTGCCTTGCACCTCCGTCGGCAGTACATACGTTCGATGCTTGGCCATGCGGTAAAGAAGTCCGTCGAACAGCAAATCGTCCTTCACGCGGCCATCAACCGACTGGAAGGAGAAGCCAGTGAAGCTGACGAAATCATCGTCCAGGACTGGCCCCGGCGACGTCCCGGGCTCCCACGACCACCGTACAGCCGATTTTCGTTCGGTATCCTTGATGAACAGGCGAGCGAACTTGATCACTTGGCCGTCTCTGATGACGTGCTCAAGCAACCAGTTGTCGGTACTGGTATCGACATAAGCGAATTCATCGCCCTCGGACGGTGACGCAGCCCCCGCCACACGCGTGCGCTTGAAGGAATAATGTTGCTGCGTGAAGGTCGGGGAGACCAGCCCGAGCAACTTGAGCTTACCTTTCTCGCCGGCGGCTGCAGACGTGATCGTCTTGCCCGTCAAGGTGTTCTGTATCGACGCAATCACTTTGATCACCCCCGCCTTACGGGAGTGCAGGTAGAATCGGCGGGTTCTGGCCGCCAAGGGCGCGCTCGCCCCAGGGGGCGTTGGTACTTGCCGGTCGATGTGGTTCGCCTCCCTGTTTACCGCCCAGTCCTCCTCTTCTTCATCCGCCTTGCCAACGGCCAAGGCTTCTTCATTCGGCGCCAGGAAAGGTAGCTCGTTGTTGCTGTCTTCATTCAAGAACGTCAATGTTGCCAAATCGGCGTCGGAGATCTCGACCGGTTGATCGTTGTGATCGTTACTCGCAGCAACGGTCACCTCAACTTCTATCTGCTGCCAGCCATTGGCGAAGCACTGCGGCGCGCTGATGGCTTTAAGTTCAAAGGTGCTAAGGCTCTCCCATGACAACAGGCCAGCGGTTTGCTGCCGACTTTCGCTGAACTCGACGATGGCGTAGCCGGTGCGCTCAACGCCATCGAACGCAGTCACCACCGCAATGGGTGATCGGGGATTTTCCGGAGGCGTGTAAATGTTGCCAACGAACACCCCTTCGCCATTCACAGTCCACGTTATATCGCGGCGAAGGTCTAGCTCAGGCTCGTCAGGCATTACCGTGAAGGGTATGGATTGAACCGAAAGCCCTTGCACCACGTGGAACGGCGCCACATTCAGGCCCGCATGCCACCTGATCACCACCACCGAAGCTTCAGCACTGTCCCCGTTCTGACGGTTGGTACAACGGATTCGCTGCACCTTGAACAAATCGCGGTCGCTGCCAGGCGGGTCGGGCGTGAAAATGGCCCGGCCGCCCCCCTTGTCTTCAAGTTTCCCTATCGGGTTGGCAAGCCTCTGAACTCGCTGCTCCCCCTCCGACAGCAGTACTGCCTCCACTAGGCTCCATTGCAGGCTACCGGCATCGACACTAGAGGCGCGCAGCTCAATCGGATCTTCACCTTGCACCCAGGTGGCAACGCGCGGTACGACCTGCACCGCTCGGGCGGTTTCCATGACCAAGGCATGACTGCGCACTGCGTCACCGCCTTCAGCCGAAGTGGCAGTCACCAGCACCATCTGCTGATCCTCGACGAAACTGCCTGCAGGACGCGGACTATAGCTGGCACCATTGAATGTGCCGACCGCCGCAGGGCGTTTCAGGTTGGTGGCCGACCACTGCACCGGGCCAGGCGCGCCATCAACAGTGAAGGCGATGGTGCGCCCGGATACCACGTTCGCCAAAGCAGGCTCTACCGTTGCGGTGTTCTGCGTTTTTGTCCACTGTCCGGGCACCACAAGGTCGATGCCTGGTTGCGGTATACCAGTAACGAAGTTGTAACCGTTAGGCAGGCTGAAGGTACTCAGCACATCCTTAACCCCGCCAGCCCCGAGCTCTGCGATATCCGGAACAAGGATCAGGGTACCCGGCAAATTGGTAGCCTTCTCTGCGATCGGATATGGGATTTCGGTCCCCGGGGATGGCTGCCCCCCTGCGTGCAGGTCGATCCCCAGTTTCATGAAGACCAGCGCTGCCCCGTCCCCGTACCGGGGACCACCTTCACTTTTTCCCCAAGGTGCGAGCATGGTGCGCACCATGAGCTGATCCGGGCTCAGCGGATGGTAGTCGTCCATGACGAAACGGCCCAGGGAATAGGTGAGCTGGTAAGCCCGCATATAGCTGATCGATTCCTGCAAGCGCCGGCCAATCATGACCCCGGCATACTCGGTTGGCCCCAAATTGGTGGAAAACTCGACCGCACGGGCAAGGTTTAACTCCAGCGAGGCGAACCGGCTCGTCTTTGGCCGGCTAACCTCCAGGGCCAGCGGTGCTTCGACCCGATAGCCCATGGCTTCGGTGATGGTGAAACTTTCCACGACGCGCTTAGGCCTGCCAGGAAGATGCAGAATTCGCATGTAGTCCCCGGCAATGATGTTCATTCGCAGCGTCAAGTCCGAGCTGAACCCTGTTGCATTCTGGAAGCCGACCTGGGGCGCGCCCAGCACCATCCCTTGCACCGAAACGCTGATGCGCTCGCCCTCGTCAAGGTAGGCCTCCAGATGGATAGGGTCCATCGCACCAAAGTTAGCAAGCGCATCGAGATACTGCTCACGCAGCACAAGGTCAAGGAGGCTGCGGTCCAAGGCGAGCATGCCACCCCAGCCTATGCGTGCCGATGTTTCCTGTTTTTCATGCGAAGTAGTTTTAGGATTCATCTCAAACCTCCTTGATGGTTGGGCTGAGAATCTCGGCATAATTGCGCACCGGTACGAATGGCAGTGGCAAAATCACATAGTCGTGGGTATCGGGAGAGTCGTTGACGTAGAAGGCCGATACAATGACGTACTTGTCGTCAGAACCGGGTGCGGGCTTATAGGTTTGGGTTTTGCTGTCAATGGTCCCACTACCGCGCAGCACGTGCCACTCGATTGGCTCAGGTACCTTGACCTTTTCCATGTCCAAATTGAGCCTGTAGAAAGGCAGCGCCACGGAGCCATCGGCATTGACTGCTGGCTCTATCCAGTAGTTGGGGCTCTTGGCCCCAACGACCAGCATGTCGATGTTAGCGGGCGAGCCACCTGCAGCCGGCTCAACGGTGACCTCGTCCAGGCGCAGCACTCTGTAATGGTTCGGCTGGGTTGGTTCACGCTTAGGCAATGTGGTTGGCGCGGTGTACTTTTGCCCCCCTGGGTTAAGCGGGTCGGTATCCTCAGCGACATTACCCAGTTCTGGCTGATTCCACTTCAGCTCGGCATTATCGGGAGTGCCTGCCGACAATGCATAGCTTTTGCCCAGGTTTACCACCGCCACCCAAGGGTTCACCGAGACATCGCTAGGTACAATGCTGACCAGCGCGCGGCTGACATACTCCCCACTGGTGGCCTTCACAATCACTCGGCGCTGGCCTTCTGTAACCAAGGCGTCATCGGATGGCGCCGTATATCGCCCCACCGGCGTTGTAGCGAACGTCCCAGTTTCTCCAGTTTCGCCAGGGAGATTTTCCACTGTCCAGGTGATAGCGCTTGTAGACGAGGCGCTGAAATCAATAAACCCACCGCTTGCCACGATCGGTTCCAGAGGCGTTATGGACATCGCGGTGCGCTTGGGCGCCAAGTTACCGAGCAGGGTCAAGTCATTCGGCACCGCCACGTCGCGCGGGTCAACGACATTATCGCCTCGGAATAGCAATTGGTTCAGACGCAACGCATCAATTTCGAACGTCATGGACTGGAGGTCGTTAAGTTTTGTCTCGATAGCCTTAATCAGTTCAGTCTTCAGTAGCGGCTTTAGACCTTCGGATCTTGCTCTGGCCTGGTCGGCAGCGTGCCCAAAACCGAATAGGTCTTGAATAGAAATCTCTATACTCGATTCAAAGTTGCTCAGCGAAAACTTAAGCGTGGCTTGATTAGCCTCCCTCGAAATATCAAACTTACAATCTGCACGAATCTCTACCTGCGCATCGACCTGCAGATTTTCGGTTCTGCTGCCCCAATCGGTGGTCTGAATAAAATATCTAAGAAAACCCACTGGCATAGCGGAGGACCAGCTTATCTTCAGCATCCTTTTATCGAAAACGACTTCGCTGCCCTTCTCAAACAGGTGGATGGTGGCTTTATCCATTTTCAAATACCAGCGCCACAACTCCGAATTATTACTAGAGTCGGAATCAAAGAGATTGAAATCGGCATGGGCGTCACCGCTCGGGGCGTTGGCCACCAATTTGTAGCGTTCTTCATCCACTTGGTAGCGGTCGTCTTCCAACGCCTTCAGGTCAAACCTTCCTTTCATCCAGTCAAACTGGTCAAAGCCCAGCTTCACGACGTGCTGCGCAACCAGCTTGTGCGACAACACTAAATTACTGGTGTACGGGTTAGTCGCATCAGGCAGCATGTACAACAAATCTTTATCCTCTGGGGGATAACCACCTGATTCATTTCCGCGCATGGCAACGAACACCACCACTGCACCGTC
>NZ_JBJJMO010000041.1:0-43314 GCF_046231935.1 Pseudomonas sp. KCJK9111
ATGCTAAGGACGACAGGGGGCTGGCTTTTTGATGTTGGTCAACTTGGCCGGGATGAGTGCTGTTGCTCGAAGGCTACCCATGACGAAGGGCGGTCCACCAGCACTTTTCGACAGGCAACAAAAAACCCGCACTGGGCGGGTTTCTTGTGTCGCTTCGGGTAACTTTGCAACCACCAGAAGCTGAAGGTGGTGCCCAGAGACGGAGTCGAACCGCCGACACGAGGATTTTCAATCCTCTGCTCTACCGACTGAGCTATCTGGGCGACGAGGTGAATTAAATAGACTTTCAGACTGCTCGTCAACGACTTTTTGAAAAAAATATTAAATTAATTCCGTCGCTTACGTTCCCCGAGGTCACTGCGAGGGCGGTACGTAGCCTTCTGCCTGGGCGTATTCTTCGCCGGCGAAAAACTTGTCCATCTCGGCCTGGAGGAATTTGCGGTCCTCGCCATTCATCATGTTCAGGCGCTTTTCGTTGATCAGCATGGTCTGGTGCTTCTGCCAGTCGGTCCAGGCCTTCTGCGAGATGTGATCGAAGATGTCCTGGCCCTTGGCCCCCGGATAGGGTGGGCGGTCCAGGCCGGGCAGTTCTTCGTTGTACTTGCGGCACATCACGGTGCGGGTCATCAGGCATCTCCTGCAATCAGTTCGTCGGCTGCGCGTTTGAGCAGCTTCTTCACCGGGGCGGCCAGGCCCAGGCGCGGTGGGGTGGCCAGGTTATACCAGAGCCAGTCGGCATCGACCATGTGCCCTTCGACCGGGTCGACGTGCACCAGCCAAGGCTCGATGGCCAGCTGGAAGTGGCTGAAGGTGTGGGTCAGGTTGTCCAGGGCGCGGCTGCGGCCCAAGCGCAGGCCGTGCTGGTCGGCCAGGTCGTCGAGCTGGGCGATGTCGTCGAGCTCCGGCAAGCTCCACAGCCCGCCCCACAGGCCGCTGGACGGGCGACGGTACAGCAGGATGGCGCCGTCGTCGTTGGCCAGCAGCGGCATCAGCGTGCGCCGCTGCGGTAGCGCCTTGCGCGGTTTGGGCTCGGGGTAGCGGGTTTCTTCGCCGTGCAGGTGCGCCTCGCAGCCGCGCCGTACCGGGCAGAGCAGGCAGGTGGGTTTGCTGCGGGTGCACAGCGTCGCGCCCAGGTCCATCATCGCCTGGGTGTAGTGGTTGGCACGAAGCTTGGGCGTGAAGCGCTCGGCGGTGGCCCACAGTTGGTTGGCCACCTTAGGCTCACCGGGGTAACCGGCCTGGGCGGTGAACCGGGCCAGCACCCGCTTGACGTTACCGTCCAGGATCGGCGCACGAATGCCCATGCTGATGCTGGCGATGGCGCCGGCTGTGGAGCGGCCGATACCGGGCAGCTCGGTGAGCTGCTCGACGCTGCGCGGAAATACCCCGCCATGCTGCTCGACCACGATTCTTGCAGCCTTCTGCAGGTTGCGGGCGCGGGTGTAGTAGCCCAGGCCCGTCCACAAATGCAGCACCTCGTCCTCGGGCGCCTCGGCTAGCGCCTGCACGGTCGGTAGCGCGTGCATGAAGCGGTCGAAATAGTTCAGCACCGTGCTGACCTGGGTCTGTTGCAGCATGATCTCAGACACCCATACCCGATACGGGTTGATGCCCTGTTGCCAGGGCAGATCGTGCCGACCGTGCGCGTCGTACCACTCCAGCACAGCGCTGGAAAACTGCTCGGGTGTCATCGCTTGAACAGCCCCTTGAGCGCGTCTTTGAGTTCCGGGCTCACTTTGTCTCCGAGTTTTTCATCGAGCTTTTCGTCGATCTTGTCTTTGAGGCGATTGCCTGCGAGTTTGGCAGCGACCTTGCCCATGCCGTCCTTGTCCAGACGGCAGGCCTTGGCGCCCAGCTCCAACGGGCCACGGCAGCGCAGCGGCACTTCCACACCCACATAGCGCTCGTTGACCTGGCAGGCCGGGTCGGGCATGGCCCGCTGGTCGCCCTCGACGATCACACCCACGTTGTAGTCCATGCCCAATACCCGCAGGTCCACGTCACCATGGCCGTTGACGGTCAGGCCTGGGATTCGCACCTTAAGGTCAGGGTTGCTGGCCACGCCATTGCGAATCACCACGCTGCCACGCAGCTCCTGGAACGGGGTGTCCTTGCCGCGCGGCTCGCCGCTGAGCGACTTGCGGTTGAGCGTGGCGATGGCCTGGCACAGTTGCTGTTCGAGGTTGGCATTGACCAGCACACCGTCATTGATGGTGAAGTTGGCTGTGCCGTTGAGCGTGTCCACCAGCGCTTTCTGGCTGTTACCGGTGGCGGTCAGGTCGCTGGACAGGGTCAGCAGGCCCTTGACCGGCGGCGTCTTGTCTTTGTCGTCGGTCTTGATGAAGTGCTCGACCGGTACTCGCTGGATGCGGGTATTGACCCCCAGCTGTGGCACGGCGGGGCGCACATCGACCGTGCCCTTGGCCTCGAAGGTGCCGTTGTACAGGTCACCGCGCAAGGTTTGCAGGGTCAGTAGCCCACCCTGGCCATTGGCTGTCAGGCGGGCGTTGCCGATGGGCAGCTTGTCCAGCGTCAGCGAACCGAAGCTCAGGTCTGCCTGCAGGTCGAGGACGCGCAGACGGTCCACCGGCAGCAGTTTGTCGGTGCTCCAGGCGCCCTGGGTGGGGGCGTCGGGCAGCGGTGTGCTGCCTGCACCAGCCACGGCACTGGCTTCCTGCTGCTGTACCTGGGCCTTGCGCGCAGCAGTGGCGCCCTTGGCCTCTTCGCTTTTGGCCGGCAGGTACCGGTCGGCATCGAAGCTGTCGCCCTTGAGCTGCAGGCGCAGGGCTTGCCTGGCGAAATCTTCGATCGCCACGCGCCCGGTGAAGGTGCTGCTGTCCAGTTTCACCGACAAGTCTTCCAGGGCGATGCTGGCAGGGGTGCCTTGCAGGCGCGTGACCAGTTCGAGTTTGCCGAAGGCGGCCGGGTCCTGGGTGGCGGGCAGCGGATGGCCGATACCGTCCAGGAACGTGCGCAGGTCGAACTGCGCAATGGACAGGCCGCCACTTAGCTGCGGCGTCTTGTCCAGCTCACGCAGGTTGAGTTCGCCCAGGGCGCGCAGCTGGTTGGCCGACAGTTTCAGGCCGTTCCATGACGCCACGTTGGCGGCCTGGTCGAGCAGCAACTGGCCCTGGGCGGCGAAGGTCACGGTCTTGCCGCCGGTCGGCTCGCCGGAGGTTTCACCCGACAGGCGCATGTCTTCGAAGCTGTAGCGCTTGAGCGCACGGTCCAAACGCAGCTCGCCGGCCAGTTCGGTGCGCGCCTTGATGTTGGGCTGGCTGGCGCTGATGAATGCGCTGGCCTTGAGTGGAATATTGGCGCCTTCGTGCACCGCGCCAGTGCTGAGCTGAATGCTTTCGGCGTTGTAGCTGACGCCGCTGCGTGCGTCGGTGTACTGCACGCGTGCATTGTTCACGGTCAAGCTGTCGATATCGAGCTTGACCGGTCGGTCTGCGCTGGCGGTGCCGGAGCGCTGATCGCTGTTTTCGGTGCCTTGCGCATCCCCTGGCGCAGGGGTCTTGCCTTCGGCCGACGCGGGCAATGGCTTGCCGAAGTCCTCCCAGTTGCCATGCCCCTGTTCGTCACGGGTCAGGATCAGGTTCAGCCCTTCGACGCGCACATCGCTCATCTGCACCTCGCGGCGCAGCAGCGGCAGTACCCGCACCGACAGACCCAGCATCTGCAAGTCGGCAAAGGGCGACTTGGGCGCATTCAAGGTGGCGATGCTGGCGTCATGCAGCTCCAGCCCCAGCCATGGGAACAGGCTCCAGCCAATGTCGCCGTTGAGGGTCAGCTCCACATGAGCCTTGTCGCGCGCCAACTGGCGAATCTCGTCTTTGTAGTCGTTGGGATCGAACAGGTGGGTCAGGGCAAAGCCCAGCGCCACGATGATCAGCAACAACCCGAGAAGCCCTAGGCCCAGGATTTTGCCGAACGCTTTCATGGGCGAGTCCTTAACTATCGGAATGTGAATTCAAGCGCGAGAGTATAGCGCCGCAGCGGCCGTCCCTGTTTATTCGCCTGGATATACCGGCCATTTCCTACGTGCCAAGCAGATGCTACGGCTTTCGACAGCGGTGATCATGGCAGTTCAGAAGATCGGCTACAGCGCCTGACCGTGTCAGCCGAACTAAAATGGGCGATATCAGATTGCTTTCATGTGATCGGATACTGCACCCTTGCGCCGCTTTGCCTGCCTCCACAACTTATAAAAAAGGATCATCTCCATGAGCCGTACCGTGACGGCGGATGCCCTGGCCAGTGCGCCAGGCTTCCTCTCCAAGGAACGCATCATCGCCCGGCCGGGCTTCAACCGCTGGCTGGTGCCCCCGGCTGCTCTGGCCATTCACCTGTGCATCGGCATGGCCTATGGCTTTTCGGTGTTCTGGCTGCCGTTGTCGCAAGCCTTGGGTATTACGGCGCCGGTGGCATGCGCGCCAGACATGAGCTTCATTGCCCGGTTGTTCAGCGCCGAGTGCGACTGGCCCATTTCGATGCTCAGCTGGATCTACACCCTGTTCTTCGTCTTCCTCGGCTGTTCGGCCGCCGTGCTGGGCGGTTGGCTGGAGCACGCCGGCCCGCGCAAGGCCGGGCTGGTCTCGGCGCTGTGCTGGTGTGGCGGCATGCTGATTTCCGCCATCGGGGTGAAGACCCATCAGCTGTGGCTGATGTGGCTGGGTTCCGGTGTGATCGGCGGCATTGGCTTGGGCCTGGGGTACATTTCGCCCGTTTCCACCCTGATCAAGTGGTTCCCGGACAAGCGCGGCATGGCCACCGGCATGGCTATCATGGGCTTCGGCGGCGGAGCCATGGTGGGTGCACCGTTGGCCACGGCGCTGATGGGCCATTTTGGCAACGCGCACGAGGTGGGCGTATGGCAGAGCTTCGTGGTCATGGCCGCGATCTACTTCGTGTTCATGACGGCCGGCGCCCTGGCGTATCGCATCCCGCCCACCGGCTGGAAGCCCGAAGGCTGGAGCGCACCGGCCAAGAAGGCGGGCAACGGCATGGTCACCGATCGCCATGTGCACGTCAGCGTAGCCTGGAAAACCCCGCAGTTCGTTTTGGTCTGGCTGGTGTTGTGCCTGAACGTTTCGGCCGGTATCGGTATTCTTGGCATGGCCTCACCGCTGTTGCAGGAAGTGTTCGCTGGCAAGCTGCTGGGCAATGAACTCACCTTCAGCCAGCTCAATGCCGCGCAATTGGCGCAGATTGCCGCCATTGCGGCGGGCTTTACCGGCTTGTTGAGCCTGTTCAACATCGGCGGGCGGTTTTTCTGGGCGTCGTTCTCCGACTATATCGGGCGCAAGAATACCTACTTCGCCTTCTTTGCCTTGGGCGTTGGCCTGTACAGCCTGATCCCGAACATGGGCCACTTGGGCAACGTGGCGCTGTTCGTGGCGGCGTTCTGCATCATCCTGTCGATGTATGGCGGTGGCTTCTCCACGGTACCGGCCTACCTGGCCGACCTGTTCGGCACGCAAATGGTCGGCGCCATCCATGGGCGCCTGTTGACAGCCTGGGCCGCCGCCGGGGTGCTGGGGCCTGTATTGATCACCTACCTGCGTGAGTATCAGTTGGCGGCTGGCGTCGAGCGTGCGGCAGCGTACGACATGACCCTGTACATCCTCGCTGGCCTGCTGGTGCTGGGCTTCATCTGCAACATGCTGATCCGCCCGGTGGCCGACAAGCACTTCATGACCGATGCGCAACTGGCCGCCGAACGTGCATTGAGCCACGACAAGGGTGCTGACGGCGCGCGATCCCTCGAATGGAAGGCCGCACCTGGCAGCCTGCCGCTGGTGCTGCTGGCCTGGGCCGTGGTGGTGGTGCCGTTGGCCTGGGGCGTCTGGGTGACCCTGCAGAAGACCGCCGTATTGTTCCACTGACCTAGGCCAGTCGAAGCGTTGTCATGGGGCCTTCGCGCCGGGCCCCGTGGCATCGATGCTGTCGGCAAGTGCAACAGGGCCGCGTTCAGTGGCGACCCTCCGGTTAGTACAAAGCGGTCATCGCCTCCCGGTTGTATAGACCTGTAGCGGTATCCGAGCCCGTCATGACTGGGCTTGCCATATGTCTTGCGCGTTCCAAGCAGCGGCCATCTGCGCCTATAATGCAGCCCTTTTCGCCTAATGATTTTGCGGAGCTGGTGATGGTCGAACGTAAGGCTTCCGTCGAGCGCAATACCCTGGAAACCCAGGTCAAGTGCTCGATCAACCTCGATGGCAGTGGCAAGGCCCGATTCGATATCGGCGTGCCTTTCCTTGAACACATGCTGGACCAGATCGCCCGCCATGGGCTGATCGATCTGGATATCGAGTGCAAGGGCGACCTGCATATCGACGATCACCATACCGTCGAGGACGTCGGTATCACCCTGGGCATGGCGTTCGCCCAGGCCATCGGCGACAAGAAAGGCATCTTCCGCTACGGCCACGCCTATGTGCCGCTGGACGAAGCATTGTCGCGCGTGGTCATCGACTTTTCCGGCCGCCCTGGCCTGCAGATGCATGTGCCTTACACCCGTGCCAGCGTCGGCGGTTTCGACGTCGACCTGTTCCAGGAATTCTTCCAGGGCTTCGTCAACCACGCCCTGGTCACGTTGCACATCGACAACCTGCGGGGGCACAACACCCACCACCAGATCGAGACCGTGTTCAAGGCCTTCGGCCGCGCACTGCGTATGGCTGTTACCCTCGACGAGCGCATGGCCGGGCAGATGCCGTCCACCAAAGGGTGCCTGTAAATGCAGACGGTAGCGGTAATCGACTATGGCATGGGCAACCTGCACTCGGTGGCCAAGGCGCTTGAGCACGTCGGCGCCGGCAAGGTACTGGTCACCAGTGATGCAGCGGTGATCCGCGAAGCGGACCGGGTGGTGTTCCCAGGCGTTGGCGCCATTCGCGACTGCATGGCCGAGATTCGCCGCCTGGGCTTTGACAGCCTGGTGCGTGAAGTGAGCCAGGATCGCCCATTCCTGGGCATCTGCGTAGGCATGCAGGCGCTGCTCGAGCACAGTGAAGAAAACGACGGCGTCGACTGCATTGGCCTGTTCCCGGGCCAGGTGCGCTTGTTCGGCAAAGACCTGCAAGAAGACGGCGAGCATCTGAAAGTGCCGCACATGGGGTGGAACGAAGTCAGCCAGAGCGTCGATCACCCTCTGTGGCACGACATCAGCGACCGGGCGCGTTTCTATTTCGTGCACAGCTACTACATTGCCGCCGGCAAGCCCACCCAGGTGGTCGGCCGTGGCCATTACGGCGTCGATTTCGCTGCGGCGCTGGCCGATGGTTCGCGTTTCGCGGTCCAGTTCCACCCGGAGAAAAGCCATACCCATGGCCTGCAACTGCTGCAGAACTTCGTGGCCTGGGACGGGCGCTGGTAAATGAGCCGTTCGAAGACCAAGGCGCCGATCCTCACACTGGCCCCCGAGCAGGAGCGTGAAGCGCTCGATACGCTCAAGCGCTTTCTCGAAGACCGTTTCGAGCTGGAGCTGGGGTCGTTCGAGGTCGCCGAGGTGCTCGAACTGTTCACCCGTCACATTGCACCCCATTACTACAACAGGGCGATCGCCGATGTTCAGCTGCACCTCAAGGAGCGGTTCGAGAGCATCGAAAGCGATCTGTGGGCGCTCGAGAAGCCCTGAAACCCCAAGAACGGACAGGTTCCCAAGATGCTGATTATCCCCGCTATCGATCTGAAGGACGGTGCCTGCGTGCGTCTGCGCCAGGGCCGCATGGAAGATTCCACGGTATTTTCCGATGACCCGGTGAGCATGGCCGCCAAGTGGGTCGAGGGCGGCTGCCGTCGCCTGCACCTGGTCGACCTCAACGGTGCCTTCGAAGGCCAGCCGGTCAACGGTGAAGTGGTCACCGCCATCGCCAAGCGCTACCCCACCCTGCCGATCCAGATCGGTGGCGGCATCCGCTCGCTGGAAACCATCGAGCACTACGTCAAGGCTGGCGTCAGCTATGTCATCATCGGCACCAAGGCGGTGAAGCAGCCTGAATTCGTGGCCGAGGCCTGCAAGGCCTTCCCTGGCAAGGTCATCGTCGGGCTGGACGCCAAGGACGGCTTCGTCGCCACCGATGGCTGGGCCGAAGTGAGCACCGTGCAGGTCATCGACCTGGCCAGGCGCTTCGAGGCCGATGGCGTCTCGGCGATCGTCTACACCGACATCGCCAAGGACGGCATGATGCAGGGCTGCAACGTACCGTTCACCAAGGCCCTGGCAGAAGCCACGTCGATTCCGGTGATCGCTTCGGGTGGCATCCACAACCTGGGCGACATCAAGGCGCTGCTCGAAGCCAAGGCGCCTGGCATCATTGGCGCCATCACCGGCCGCGCCATCTACGAGGGCACCCTCGACGTAGCCGAGGCTCAGGCCTTCTGTGACAACTACCCGAGCATTGGCCAGCGCTAAGCGAGCGCGACAAGGGGGCGCCTGTGGCGTCTCCTGTGTTGCCCCACGCTTGCCGCTTGCTGTTGCTTCCCAGGAGCCCTCTCATGGCTTTAGCTAAACGCATCATCCCTTGCCTGGACGTGGACAACGGCCGTGTGGTCAAGGGCGTCAAGTTCGAGAACATCCGCGATGCCGGCGACCCGGTGGAGATTGCCCGGCGCTATAACGAGCAGGGTGCGGACGAGATCACCTTCCTTGACATCACGGCCAGCGTCGATGGTCGCGATACCACCCTGCACACCGTCGAGCGCATGGCCAGCCAGGTGTTCATCCCGCTGACGGTGGGGGGTGGGGTGCGCACCGTGCAGGACATCCGCAACCTGCTCAATGCCGGTGCCGACAAGGTATCGATCAACACTGCCGCGGTGTTCAACCCGGACTTCGTGGGCGAGGCCGCAGACCGCTTCGGTTCCCAGTGCATCGTCGTGGCCATCGATGCCAAGCAGGTATCAGCCCCGGGTGAAACCCCGCGCTGGGAAATCTTCACCCATGGCGGGCGCAAGCCGACCGGCCTGGACGCGGTGGAGTGGGCGAAGAAGATGCAAGACCTGGGTGCGGGCGAAATCCTGCTGACCAGCATGGACCAGGATGGCATGAAGAACGGGTTCGACCTGGGCGTGACCCGTGCCATCAGCGATGCGTTGAGCATCCCGGTGATCGCCTCGGGCGGGGTGGGTAACCTTCAGCACCTGGCCGATGGCATCTTGCAAGGGCATGCCAGTGCCGTGTTGGCTGCCAGCATTTTCCATTTTGGGGAGTACACGGTGCCTGAGGCCAAGGCCTATATGGCAGCGCGCGGAATAGTCGTTCGCTGACCCGAAAAAAAGGGGCTGCCAGGCAGCCCCTTTGGTGATCAGCCCTGCTTCACTTCACGCATGGGCTTGCCTTTGACCGGCGCGTCGTTGGCCACGTAGTACTTGGCGGTGCTGCGCGGCAACGGCTTGCGACCACGGATCTTGTCCGAGATTTTCTCGGCAATCATGATGGTGGTGGCGTTGAGGTTGCCGGTGATAATGATCGGCATGATCGACGCATCCACTACACGCAGGCCCTGCATGCCATGCACGCGGCCTTCGCCATCGACCACTGCCATGTCGTCGGTGCCCATCTTGCACGAGCACGATGGGTGGTAGGCGGTTTCGGCGTGCTCACGGATGAATTTGTCCAGCTCTTCATCGGTTTGCACGTGCGCACCTGGGCTGATTTCGCGACCACGGTACGGGTCCAGCGCTGGCTGGGCCATGATTTCGCGGGTCAGGCGAATACCGTCACGGAATTCTTCCCAATCCTGCTCGGTGGCCATGTAGTTGAACAGGATGCTTGGGTGCTGGCGTGGGTCCTTGGACTTGACCTGGACGCGGCCGCGGCTAGGCGAGCGCATCGAGCCCATGTGCGCCTGGAAGCCATGTTCCTTGACGCCCTTGGAGCCGTTGTAGTTGATGGCCACCGGCAGGAAGTGGTACTGGATGTTCGGCCATTTGAATTCAGGGCGCGAGCGAATGAAACCGCCGGCCTCGAACTGGTTGCTGGCCCCGATGCCGGTACCGTTGAACAGCCACTCGGCGCCGATGGCCGGCTGGTTCCACCACAGCAGCGACGGGTACAGCGAGACGGGCTGGGTGCACGCGTACTGAAGGTACAGTTCCAGGTGATCCTGCAGGTTTTCGCCAACGCCTGGCAGGTCGTGAACGACCGGGATGTCCAGGCTTTCGAGCAGGGCGCGCGGGCCCACGCCGGAGCGCTGCAGCAGTTGCGGCGTGGCGATGGCGCCGGAGCTGACGATCACTTCCTTGCGGGCACGTGCTTCGACGCGCTCTTCGCTGTCGCCCACCAGGTAGCTCACACCGATGGCGCGCTTACCGTCGAACAGTACGCGGTCGCTCAGGGCGTGGGTCACGATGGTCAGGTTGGGGCGTTTCTTGGCCTGGTCCAGGTAACCGCGGGCAGTGCTGGAGCGGCGGCCATTCTTGGTCACCGAACGGTCCATCGGGCCGAAGCCTTCCTGCTGGTAGCCGTTGAGGTCTTCGGTGCGCGGGTAGCCGGCCTGTACGCCAGCCTCGACCATGGCGTTGAACAGCGGGTTGTTGCCAGCCTTGGGCGTGGCCACGCTCAACGGGCCGTCACCACCGTGGTAGTCGTTGGGGCCGATGTCGCGGGTTTCGGCCTTGCGGAAGTACGGCAGGCAGTCCAGGTAGGCCCAGTCTTCCAGGCCTGGCAGCTCAGCCCAGCCATCGAAGTCCAGGGCGTTGCCGCGGATGTAGCACATGCCGTTGATCAGCGAGGAGCCACCCAGGCCCTTGCCACGGCCACATTCCATGCGGCGGCCGTCCATGTGCGGCTCCGGGTCGGTCTCGTAGGCCCAGTTGTAGCGGCGGCCTTGCAGCGGGAAGGCCAGGGCAGCTGGCATCTGGGTACGGAAGTCAAAGCGATAGTCAGGGCCGCCGGCTTCGAGCAGCAGCACGGTGGTGCCTGCGTCTTCGGTAAGGCGAGTAGCCAGGGTGTTACCGGCAGAGCCGGCACCAACGATGATGTAATCGTATTCCATGGGAAGCTTCCTCCGGAAGCAGTTGCGCGTCTGGTGCTGCACCTGGTGCAGCCTGGCCTGACGCGCAAATGGATGAGTGCTGCAAGGGCCGGTCGGTCAACGACCGGCGCTGTCCTGCAGCATGGGCTGGCGTGCTACGGCCGGTCAGAAGACCGAGGCGTAGTCGCCCAGCTCGACCTGTACCGACTTGATGCGGGTGTATTGGGCCAGCGAGCTGATGCCGTTCTCGCGGCCAACGCCCGATTGCTTGTAGCCGCCCACCGGCATTTCGGCTGCCGACTCGCCCCAGGCGTTGATCCAGCAAATGCCCGCTTCGAGCTGGTGGATGATGCGGTGGGCACGGTTCAGGTCGTTGGTGCACACACCGGCAGCCAGGCCGTATTCGGTGTCGTTGGCGCGGCGGATCACTTCTTCCTCGGTCTCGTAGCTGAGGATGCTCATGACCGGGCCGAAGATCTCTTCCTTGACGATGGTCATGTCGTCGCGGCAGTCGGTGAACACGGTCGGGGCCACGAAGGCACCCTTGCCGAAGTCGCCTTCGGTCAGGCGCTCGCCGCCACACAGTACGCGGGCACCTTCTTCCTTGCCCTTGGCGATGTAGCCCAGCACGCTTTCCATGTGCTGGAAGCTGACCAGCGGGCCGAAGTTGGTGTTTTCATCTTCCGGGTTGCCGGCACGGATACGCGCCACGCGCTCGAGAATCTTGGCTTCGAAGGCGGCCTTGTGCTCGGCTGGGATGAACACGCGGGTACCGTTGGTGCACACCTGGCCCGAGCTGTAGAAGTTGGCCATCATGGCGATGTCGGCGGCCTTGTCCAGGTCGGCGTCGGCGCAGATGATCAGCGGCGACTTGCCGCCCAGCTCCATGGTCACTTCCTTGAGCGAGGAGCTCGAGGCGCTGGCCATAACCTTCTTGCCGGTGGTGGTGCCGCCGGTGAAGGAGATCTTCTCGATGCGCGGGTGCTCGGTCAGCCAGCTGCCGACTTCGCGGCCGCTGCCGGTCAGTACGTTGAACACGCCGTCCGGCAGGCCGGCTTCGGTGTAGATCTCGGCCAGCTTGAGGGTGGTCAGCGAGGTGACTTCCGACGGCTTGAAGATCATCGCGTTGCCGGCAGCCAGGGCCGGTGCGGATTTCCACAGGGCGATCTGGATCGGGTAGTTCCAGGCGCCGATACCGGCAGTCACGCCCAGCGGTTCGCGACGGGTGTAGACGAAGGACGATTCGCGCAGCGGAATCTGCTCGCCTTCGATGGCAGGGACGAGGCCTGCGTAATATTCCAGCACGTCAGCGCCGGTGACGATGTCGACGTAGCGGGTTTCGGAGTAGGACTTGCCGGTGTCCAGGGTTTCCAGCATGGCCAGCTCGTCGTTGCGTTCGCGCAGGATGTCCACGGCGCGGCGCAGGATGCGCGAGCGCTGCATGGCAGTCATGGCCGCCCACACTTTCTGGCCGCGCTCGGCGCTTTCGACAGCCTTCTCGACGTCAGCCTCGGTGGCGCGTTGCACGTGGGCAAGCACTTCGCCGGTAGCCGGGTTGATGGCTTCGAAGGTGGCATCGGTGCCAGCGTCGACGTAACCGCCATCGATGTAGAGTTTTTGCGTTCCGAAACGGGCCATAGTGTCCTCGCAAGTGCAATGTGTGAGTAGGCCGGGCTTCACGCTCCTGCCGTGCTGGCAGAGGCCGTGCGCCGTTTTTCAGCAGCAGGGTCAGTACCCAGTGTGTGCTGCTTGGCCAGTTGTAGATCCATGTATTCGTAAGCGATCCGTATTGCCTGGTCGGTGTCGAAGGCATCCCCCGACAAGGCTCCACGCAGCCACAGGCCGTCGATCAGAGCCGCCAGCCCGCGGGCTGCCTTGCGTGCATGGTAAAGCGGCAGCACGCGGCGAAACTGGCAACACAGGTTAGAGTACAAACGGTGGTCGTTGATCCGTTGCAACCTGTGCAGATCGGGCTGGTGCATGCTGGAAGCCCAAAAGGCCAACCAGGTTTTCATCGCCGGGCCATTCACCTGGCTGGCATCGAAGTTGCCCTCGATGATCACTTTCAGGTGGGCGCGCGGCGCATCGTCCGTCAACGCCTGGCGGCGTGCTCGCACGCCTTCGTTGAGCATGCTCATGATGTAGCCCATCGTCGCTGCGATCAGGCCGTTCTTGTCCCGAAAGTAGTGACTGATGATGCCGTTCGACACGCCGGCCAAACGGGCAATGAGCGCAATGCTGGCGTCCCCCAGACCGACCTGATCGACCGCTTGTAGCGTGGCTTCGATCAACTGCTGACGGCGGATGGGTTGCATACCGACCTTGGGCATCTTGCTTTCTCCTCAGGTCTGCGAGCAGACGACCAGCGTCTGACTCGGCGAAGACCAGTCTATTTTGTTTTGATTGAACGTTCAATCAATAAAGAATAAGCTCTGCGACAATTTGTGCCATTGACAGCCCATGTGGCGGCTCCAGCGGCATCGATTGAAACCTTAGGAAATCGCGCAAACCCAGGGCCGGCAAGGCTTGTACGGGGGCGATCGATAAAGGATGCAGACGCCGTCGCAGCGTGGATAACCTGCGACATGCCTCAGGATCGGGCGATATCCCTGTGACCAATGCGCGCACTTTCAACCGTGCGCAGCGTTATGAAGCGGTGGTAGCGGCGTATGTGTTGCAGCGGATCGGTTCGAAACCGCGATTCCCAGGGTGCTTTTATAACACCTGATGCAGTGGGGGTATTCCACCAAATGCTCAGGAAGACCGATTAGCCTCCACTGCCGTTCTGCCCGGAGCCTTCTTGCAATGAGTTCTGCCTCACTAACCAAACCCCCCGCCGAGAGGGTACGGGTCAACCGCGTGGTGTTCTACACCTCGGCGCTGATGATCCTCGTTCTGACTGCCTTGCTTATCGCTGTTCCTGAAACTGCCGGCCGCGTACTGGGCGTCGCCCAGCAGTGGCTGACGCGCAGTTTCGGCTGGTACTACATGCTGGTGATCTGCGGCTACTTGCTGTTCGTCATCTACCTGGCGTTTTCCGACTACGGCAAGCTCAAGCTGGGCGGCAAGGAAGACCAGCCTGACTTCAGCTACGGCGCCTGGGCGGGCATGCTGTTCTCGTCGGGCATCGGTATCTCGCTGTTGTACTTCGGGGCATCCGAGCCACTGGATCACTACTTCAATCCGCCCGAAGGCACGCCGGCCAGCCTGGAAGCGGCGCGTCAGGGCCTGCAGCTTACGTTCCTGCACTGGGGCCTGCACGGCTGGGCGATCTACGCCCTGGTGGGCCTGGCCGTGGGTTACTTCGCCTACCGTCACAACCAGCCGCTGGCACTGCGCTCGGCACTTTATCCACTGGTGGGCGAGCGCTGGGTCAAGGGCGCTGCCGGCAACGCTGTGGATATCTTCGGCATGTTCGTGACCCTGCTGGGCCTGGTCACCAACCTTGGGATCGGCTCGATGCAGGTCGCGTCGGGGCTTGAATACCTGTTCGGCATGGACCACAGCAAGACCAACCTGCTGGTGGTGATTCTGGTAATGGCTGGTGTTGCCACAGTGGCAGCGGTCTCGGGCGTGGAAAACGGCATCCGCCGCCTGTCCAACCTGAACATCGCGCTGTTCAGTGGCCTGCTGATCTTCGTCCTGCTGGGCGGCGAAACCCTGCACCTGCTCAACGGCTTCGTGCAGAACGTGGGCGACTACCTCAACGGCATCGTGCTGAAAACCTTCGACCTGTATGTGTATGAGGGTGAGGTGGGCAAGTCCGAACGCTGGTTGGGCCTGTGGACGGTGTTCTATTGGGCCTGGTGGATTTCCTGGGGCCCGTTCGTAGGCATGTTCATTGCCCGGATCTCCAAGGGCCGTACCGTGCGCCAGTTGGTCAGCGGTGTGCTGTTGATCCCGCTGGGCTTCACCTTGGCGTGGCTGTCGATCTTCGGCAATACCGCCTTGGACTTGGTGATCAACCATGGCGCCGTGGAACTGGGCAAGACCGCCCTCGAGCAGCCGTCCATGTCGATCTACCAACTGCTGGAATACTTCCCGGCAGCTAAGATCGTGATCGGTGTGGCCGTGTTTGTTGGCTTTGTGCTGTTCCTGACCCCAGCGGACTCCGGCGCAGTCATGATGGCCAACCTGTCGTGCAAAGGTGGCAAGGTCGACGAGGACGCCCCGCACTGGATGGTGGTGTTCTGGTCGGTGATCATCACCCTGGTCACCATCGGTTTGTTGTTCGCCGGCAACTTCGAAGCCATGCAGACCATGGTGGTGCTGGCAGGCCTGCCGTTCTCGGTGGTGCTGGTGCTGTTCATGTTCGGCTTGTACAAGGCCATGCGGCAGGACGTGGCCATGGAGCAGGAGCGGGCCGAACTGGCCGCACGTGGCCGTCGAGGCTTCAGTGAGCGCCTGACTCAACTCGAACTGCAACCGACCCAGGCGGTGGTGCAGCGCTTCATGGACAAGCAGGTAAGCCCTGCGCTGAAGGATGCAGCGGCCCAGTTGCAAACCCAGGGCTTCGACGTCGAGACCCGGGTCGGCCAGTCGCGCAACATGATGGGCCTGCGAGTGATGATGGAAGAAGGCAACCCCTTCGTCTATGAAGTCAGCCTCGATGGTTACATGGCTGCACCGACAGAAGCCCCGGCCGAGGGTGAGCCCGAGGTACGGCAACGCTTCTACCGCGCCGAAGTGTATTTGCACGACGGTAGCCAGGAGTATGACCTGATGGGTTTTGCGCCTGAACAAATCGTGCGCGATGTGCTGGATCAGTTCGAGAGCCATCGGCAGGTGTTGGGGCGGGTCTACAGCTGACGCACGACCTGGCCTAGCAATATGTACGGCCAATGACCACACGTGCGTGGCTACGGTGGGGCTCCCGATTCAAGGAGGCCCACCATGCCCACCGCTCGAGCCGCTTCATACGACTTCAAAGCCCAGGTCAACGCGCAGTTTTCTGGTCGGCCTACCTTACGGCAAGTAGCCAGCCGGCAGATCATGGGGCTGCTGATAGCGCACTACCCCCTGATCGCCGTGCATCGCCCCACGCTCAAGGATGCCAACCAGCTGAGCCTGGTCAGGGCGAACCCCGATGGGCAAAGCTCAACGACCCTTCCACTCGTGGACGAGATACTCAAGGCCAAGCTGCACAACCGAGTGCTGGACTTCACGCCAGTGGCCAACATCAATCAGTATCTGCTGCTCAACGGCAAACACTTCTTTGCCATCCCCGACCCGTTCGAGACTGCCGAGGGCGATCAAATCGATCTCGTGGCTCTGCAACCTGCCTTCGAAGACCTGCTGCTTTTACTGGACGACTATTTCAACGCGGCACAGGTCAAGTACTGGCGTGCTGTCGGCAGTATGGGCGTCAGCCGCGATCGCTGGCTGCAGCTGGTCATGAAAACGGCGCTGCTGCACAACCTGTCGCTTCACGGCTTGAGTGCTCGGCAGCAGGCCTGTCTGCGTGAACTCTTGGGCAGCCCCGGTAAGCGACCGACTGTGTTCATGGTGGAGATGGTACGTCCTTATCAGAACAGCAGCGTTAGCCGTTTCCTGCCCGATCTCATCGTACAGGGGCAGTGGAACCAGGGTGAGGCAGTGCTGTGGTGCAAGCCGTCCGGCGTGGTCTGGGCGTTCGACACGCTGGATGAATTTGCGCAGGCCCTACAGCAGGAGTATCCCGCCCTTGTGGACGAGCAAGGGATGGTATGGCATCGGCATGAGCTTGAAGGAGACCCCTTCGCCCAGCAAACGGCCATGATGCAGGAACTGATGTTGGGGCAAGTGAAAGACCTGTCCACGGCACCTTTGGCTGACGTCAAGGAGCTGGAGCAGGGCTACTTTGCGTTGAGCGATCCTTCGCAATGGTTCATCGAAGGCTACGTCGACCAGTCCGACCTCCAGAAAGCACCCAAAGGTGTACTTCAGGTACCAGCGGCCGATAGCTTCGCTTGCCAAAGCGCCTTTTTCGAAATTGCCCTGGCTCAGGCCAACTCGAACGGGGCAGGTGCATTGTCCGGAATTCTCGATCTTCACAGCTATACCAGTCAGCAATTGCGCAAGCAGCTGTTGCAGGATCATCCGGTCGATGCCAATTATTTTCCCGATGACGTGCTGCTGGAATTGAGTACTGCCTACGGGGTTTCTGGCGGGGCAGGCACGGGTGTCGGCGACGGCGTTGTGGAAAAGCGCACCATTACCTTGACGGAGTTCGCCATTGGTAACCTGAGTTCGCTCGGGCAAGCGACCATCACCGCCATCGGCCACCGTGAAAACCAGCTGATCATGGATTGGTTGACCGTCGACTACCTCAAGCAGCTTGTCTGGCGAGCGGATATCGGTGCCACTTATCCGGCGTATGTGGTCACCCATCTCGACGACGCGCAGCGCCAGCCTGAGCGGGTTAAACGTTTTGCAGGAGAATGGCGAAGTGCATTCCTGTATAGCGCCTTGCAGGCAAAATTGACTCGACGGTTGAGCGAAGTCGGTCTCCAGGCTATTTCCGATTATTGCGGCGGCAGGGTGGACGCAACGCAACCGGCCAGCACGCTGATGCCTTTCGCAATGCGACGTGCGCCGAACAGTGAGCTATATGATCAGGTACATGGCATGTATGTCCTGGTCAATCAGACGCCAGGGGCAGTTGTGCTGTACAGGCCCCTCTACGGCGGTAAGGCCGTGCTGGAATTCACCAGCACAGAGGCCTTGATGGATGAGGTACGCAACAATGCTGAGCTGCAGGCCAGCATTCTCGACTGGCTAGCGCCTGAAGTACGCCCTGTCTACGACTACGGCGGGTTCAGCGAGCCCCATCTGGGGCATTCGATCATCGATACCTCGATCCTGCCCGGGCGTGTTGCGCCTGCT
This sequence comes from Pseudomonas sp. KCJK9111, assembly GCF_046231935.1. NCBI lineage: Bacteria > Pseudomonadati > Pseudomonadota > Gammaproteobacteria > Pseudomonadales > Pseudomonadaceae > Pseudomonas > Pseudomonas sp. KCJK9111. Next base: position 17,847 of record NZ_JBJJMO010000041.1, read on the forward strand.
CAGTTCTGGGCCAGACCCTGGCTAGATGATGTCGACCTTCAGTTGTACAGAGCCAACCGCGATTTGCTGGTCGATCTGGCCGAACGCAGCTCGGTCGCCAACGCCGAAAGCCAGTGGGCGATTCTCACCCAAGGTGCCTGGTTGCTGTTCGACGTAGCGTCCATGTTGGTCAGTGGCCCCGTCGGCGCTGTAGCCTGGATGGTCCAAACGGTCAACGCCGCGGCGGCCGACGAAAAAGCCATCCGTGAAGGTACGGCGTTCGAGCGCTCGGCTGCCATGGTGGATATCGTGCTCAACCTGGTGATGGCGCTGGGGCACGTGTTCAAACCAAAAACCGCCGCCAAGCCCGTAGAACTACCCGATGCAGTACGCCCGTCGACGTTGGCCCCCGGATCGACGCTCCCAGTGCTGGCCGATGCCGATGTGCCGAGGCAAGGCAAAGTCTACCTTCCTGGGCCAGTCACCAAGGCGCAGGCGATCATGGATTTCTCCTTCTCAGGTGGGGAAGGGTTCAATGCCTTACCGGCCGAAATGCGCAGCAAGGTCTTGGGTTTGCGCGTGCAGATCGATCTGGAACAGCACTCGCCGGCTTCCAGCGGGGAGGCCGCAGGTTTGTACACGGTCGATGGGCAACGCTACGCAAAGATGCTGATGGGCACCTTTGCTGTATCGGTCGATGCCGAAGGCGTGCGCATCATTGATGCGCAGGGCAAGCCTGGCCCATGGTTGAAGCGTGTGGGCGGGGCATGGCGTATCGACTCGGGCCAACGCTTGCGAGGCGGGATGCCCAAGAGTCGTCTTCAGCTCATACGCGAAGAGAACATGCGCCGCGAAGAGAGCATACGTGAAGAGGATGAGCGTTTGACGCGTGCGCGCGAAGCATTGGTCGCGACCTATGACCGACATGCTTCTGAAGTGGATAAGACCACCGAGAAACTTGATGAACTTGAGCGAATAGAAACGCCTGATGCACAGCAACTGGAAATGATCAGCCTACTGCGCCAGGTCAGGAGGGGGCAGCGCCAGTATGTGTGCAACGACCTGGACGCGCTCATCAAACACGACAGTGAACACGACGCTCTGCTGATGTCGGGCGGGTCGGTAAGACCTTCCAGTCAGTTCGTCTCGACCACGGTAGCTTATCAACGCAGCATCATCCGACGTGGCCTGTTGGCGTCCTGCGAGACGTATTACAACTTGCTGGCGGTCATGATCAATGAAGAGTCCATAGACGCGCAGCTTGATGAAATCGCAGTCCTACCTACCACGGAGCAGGAGCAGCAAAGCTACAAGCGATTGACCGCCTCGCTCGAGCGTGTGACACAGTGGGGCAAAGACATGCTGGCCTTGGCCGCAAAGCTTGATCCGCTACTCGAAAGCACGCGAGCCGACAATGACATTGTGTTCCAGGATGCTGATGGCAAGGTCGAAAACAAGCATCTTGAACTGACCAGAATTATCCAACAGCGCAAATTGAACGCCATTGATGTTGAGTTTCGACTGCTTGAAGACCTTGGCGAATTGTCACTTGATCGTCTACGAGGTGCCTCCGAAGAGCAGATCAACGCGTACAATGAAATGCTGATTGGAAAGGCTCTCAAGAGTGCGGGCAGTGCCCACGGTGACCTGGCGGGTAGTGGCTTGTCTGCCGGGGAGCGAGTCGCTGTGCTCAATGACGTGATTGATGCGTACGAGGAGACCATTGGCAAGGCGCAATATCTGGCCAGCTCCCGGCCTGAAGCTATCCGACTCGACAAGCTCCAACAGTACCTCGACGAGCTACGCCGGTTGAAGCTGTTGGCCAGCGAGGAAATGCAGGCCAATATTCGTGAGGTCGAGCAGACCGAGGCCTTTGCACCACGCACGCCCGTCTATGCTCCACGCGGCGGTGTGCGTCGAATGGTCAGAACCAAGCAGGGACGTAACGTAGTCGGTGTCGAGACCGTCGACGACGCAGGTCTCCCTGTACTGCAGCAAGTGGACAGTCATGCCAAGGTGTTGAGAACCTTCCGCCGGCAGGATAGCCAGTGGCAAGAGGTCGAACCGTCAGGCGCTGCTGAACAGCCGCCGAGCCCTGCCATCAAGGTAAGCGAGTTGCGTCGACAAGCGCAAAAACTGATCAATAACGTTGATGCCACGGTTGCGATGGCAAGGAAATTCTTCGCCAAGAATGAGCCATTAGGATTGGCCACGATCGTCGACGAGCACGTCAAAGACCTTAAAGCCAACCTGGCGTTGTTGCCTCGAACTGATGCTGAAAGTGCGTTACGAGGGCGGATCGAGCATGCAATCACTGAGCTTGACGACCATCGTCAGGAGCTGCTCAAGACCTATTACCTGACCTGCAAAACCCCTACCTTGAACGCGCTCAAATTCCTTTACGAACTGGGTGAGATTACCGTTAGCCGAGCCGATCGCAGAGTGCCGCTGGGAGCAAATGACTATTTGGATACCTACGAGATCAAACGGGTATCAGGCAAGCCTATCTGGGAGGCTCACTTTCATTATCCTGCCGTGGACACGGCAGATCAGGACTTTTCTCGTGGGCATCTGAAATTGTGGGAGCAGCGCAGGCTTGGGCATCAAGCTGTGTTGCGGGCCGCGAAGAAACAGGAAGTGCTCTCCATTTACCGTGGCCAGCTACGCAAAGGCGATGTGGAGGGCATCATTCCATTCGAGTAACGATGCTGCTGTGGCCTGTGCTCTGCTCGCTGCCAGGTGGCAGAGCACATCGCGGTCTGTGGCTGATGAACGTAGGCCTCGACTCACTCACTGTGAATCACGGTGCTAAATCCAGGCCAAGCAATATGTAGTGACGCCGCCCCTGCAACTTGCAGCAGCCTCTTGTTTTTTCAAGAGGTGTGTAAACATGAACAATCCTGCAACGCCCATATTCGATTTCAAGCAAGCAGTGGCCCGGCATTTTTCAGGAAGGCCAACGCTGCGACAAGTGGCCAGCGAGCAGTTGCTGAAGGTCCTGGTAAATGCGTTACCGTGGCTGACCTCCACCACTCCTACGCTGACGTCCGCTGACCCTCTGATGTTGGATGCCCCCGACCCCGCTACCCCTTACTGGAATACCGGACCTTTCGTAGATCGAATACTTCAAGCCATGCTTGAGTCTAAGCCACTTGATCTGGAGGCTTTGCCAGATGGGCGTCACCACAACCTGGGGCTGACTGCAGATTTCCGCTTCGCAGGGTCCAAGTCCCCGTTTGACACTCGACAACTCAGCGGGATCTCTGCAGCGCTCAATGAGTTGGTCGAGCAACTGCCTCAACACTTCTGCGAGGCTCAGTTGCAGTACTGGAACAGTCAGGACAATGCCGGCATCACCCGTGATCACTGGATGCAACTTCTGCTCAAGACTGCGCTTTTGCGAGGTTTACCCCTGCAGGACCTGGACGCGCAAGAGCAGGCCTGCCTAAGAGGCCTCATTAGCGCAGAGCCAAATCATGGAGCCGTTTACGCCGTGCGGGTTGCGCTGGGTGATAGCTCGCTGGAGCATGAACAAGGGCTGTGCAATTTGCTGGTTTGCGGAGAATGGGACGAGCGGGAAGCCGTTCTGTGGTGCGCACCATCAGGTATCGTGCGCAGCTTTGGCTCGTTAAGCGAATTCGGTAGTGCATTGCGCGATGAGTTGGCGCAACGCTACGTGTTCGAGCGTATGACCTGGACCCGTCACCCAATCGAGGGAAATGTCTTTGCAGTACAAACCGCGTTGTTGTTGCAGGCGTTGTTCGACCGCGTAGACACTGCGTGTCTGCGTGGCCTGGGCGATGTCACAGCACTCGAAGCCCGTTTCGCCAAGCTAAGCGATCTCGCTGATTGGTTCATAAGCTATGAAAACGACACCCCCGCAGTGAGGACGCCGCCTGGGCTGTGGAGCGCTGGGGGCAAGAATACGTTCGCCTGGGGCGCTGCCCTGGTACAGATTGCGACCTATCAACTCGAGTCGGATGGTGTAGCAGCGCTTGATGGCATCGAGTCGCTTGAGGGTTACACCCGTCAGCGCCTGATCCAGCAGATGGTCCAGGACCATGAAAATAGCTGCTCACCAGACGATATTGTCCTGGACCTGGCCATGGCGCAAGGGATCTCGGGTGGTGCTGCTACCGGTGCAGGCGGCGGCGAGCCTCTCGAATATGCGGGTAGCAAGAGCTTGACAGACTTTGCCATCGGCAATCTGCTCTCGCTCAACGGAGCGATCATCACCCAGATCCGCCACCGCAGCGGGCTCGAGCTCCCTGACTGGCTCAATGCCAGCGCCGCTAGGCAGCTTGTATCCCAAGTTGATATCGGAGCGCGGTATCCACGCTATGTGGCCGACGCATTAAACGCCCCGGATAGGCGTGCCGAGCGGGTTCGAAAAATGGGTAAAGAATGGCGAAGTGCTTTGCTCGCCAGTGCTGTAACGGGGATGACTGACGGCAAGGTCGAGGAAAACGGCTTGCAATGCGTGGTGGATTTCTGCGCGGGGCATTTGGATATCGCCAATCCACGGGTGCTGCTCCTGCCGTTGACGTTTCGACGCGGCGCTTCCTCCTTGCGGACCGACAAAGTCAGCGGCATGTATGTGCTTTACTGCGTCGAGCCTGCATTGGTACTGCTGTATCGACCGCTTTTCAAGCAAGACACGCTACGTCAGTACGATAGCCTGGATGCATTGCTCAAACATGTTCAGCAATCGCAACTGCTCCAAGACAGCATCCTGCAGTGGATGGAGCCTTCGGCTATGGCCGTCTACCGGAACGGTGGTTTCAGGCCACATGTTCCTGTTCTGAACCTGGACTTTTTCACGCCCCCGGAGACACCTCCTGCCACATTGTCCGTCGAGTTCTGGCGTTCGAATATCGATGAGATGCTGTATATCGACCACTGTGAGTTGCTCGTACGGATTGCTGAGGCGAGCTCTGTTTCAAATGCCGAAAATCGCTGGCAGACCTTGATCGAAGGCGCCTGGCTTCTGTTCAATGTAGTGACCCCAGTGCTGTCTGGCCCAATTGCGTCTGTTGCCTGGTTGGTGCAGCTGATGGCGGCGCTGAAAAGCGATCTTGTATCTCTGGAGCAAGGAAATAGATTTAGTCGCTCGGCCGCCATTGTCGATCTACTGCTCAACATGGGGATGACATTAATGCATGCCCGGCGGCCTCAACTACCGCCCGTTGTCGTTGAAGAGCCGCTTGATGCCACAGCGTTCGTGAGCCCTGCACCGCAGCGAGGCGCCTTTGCCGAATTGACTGTAAAACCGACCCGCACTGACCCGATCGATGGTCAGGCATCTAATACGCTGTCAAACCGGTGGATTGACTTTTCATGGCGCGGCCAGCAAGGGTTCAATTGGTTGCCTGCACCCCAGAGAGCTGCGCTGTTGAGCATGCGTTCAAGCGTTTCATTGGCCGGGCTGAAACCACTGAGCAGTGGGGAAACTGTCGGGCTTTACAAGATTGGCGACAATCACTATGCCATGCTCGCCAATGAGGTCTACCGTGTGGAGCTTTCATCCGAAGGTGTACGAGTGGTCGATAGCGATGCTAATCAAGGTCCATGGCTGACACGCGTTGACGGTGTGTGGCGCGTTGATTCGACGCTGCGCCTCTCGGGGGGTATGAATCGTAACCAAACCCGCGTCCGCCTTGCCAGCCAGTTCCGTGAGCTGCATAAAGCGATCAATGGCCATGACCAGCGCAGAGTGGCAGCGTCCAGTGAATTCAGCCGGATCGGTTCGGAAGTGGAGAGTTTGCAGGCGAAGCTGACTGCGCTAAAAGCGCGCAGAGAGAGTACACAACACGCTCAAGCGGCCCTCCCGCAAGGGGAGGAGGCAGAAAAACTCAAGCTGTTGATTGACCAGTTCGATACGCGTATCAAGCAGTGGGAGGATGAAATACTCGACAAGCGCAATGCTGCTGTCCAGCAAATAGAGATCGCTATCGCGGCGGACGCCGCAATCTTGCCGCTTCTTTCAGCCATGAAAGAGCCCAAATACGGGACTGAAAGAGCAAAAGCGGGTTGGAATGAGATTCTTCCAGAGTATGAGGCTTCATCGCGTGCAAGTATCATCCGCAACAACGACTTCGTTGTCGCCGAGCTTCAAAGCCTCAACGATTACGCAGGCCTCAGCGCGCTGCAAAAGCGTATCGACGGGCAAGACCTGACGCAGGTCAGCGCGGAGTATGAAAGCTTCCGGCAACGATTGGCGCTCGTTGTCGATAGGCAAGACCGCGTGCTGACAGCCCTCGAACACCTCGACCAGCAGCTCGCCGACACACCCGATGACTTTGAAATCGCAGGCGTGCAGCAAGAGCCGTCGCGCACGACAGCCGAGTTGATTGCGCTGCGAAAATTCACCACCGTACAGATGCGTTTCCATCAGGCGCTCAACTTGGCGGATCTGGCCCTGCACCTTGACGATGCAGCGGGCCAGAAAAAACTCCTCGGCTACCGTGAAGATCTTGCAGGCATTGCATTGCGCAATGCGGCTGAAGCGCATGGCGAATTGGATTTCGCCAATCTTGGAGTCCAGGATCGGATCTCGATCCTGCAGGAAGCCTGGGACGAGTACTCTGCCGCCCTGCTCAACTGTGATCGGATCCACAGGGACGGCGGTGAGCTGATTGAGCCAGCCATGCTCGACCGTTATCGCGCACACGTGGAAAAGCTCAAGTTCGATGCCGGCCGGCGCCTGCTTGAAGCGGCGCGCGAACAAGATGGGGGTCAGGGCAACAGCACGTCCAACGCACGCTCACCTTACAAGGCTTCCGACACACCGCAGCATCTGGTCCGCAATGCAGACGGGCAATTGCTGTTTGGCACGCAAGTGATCCAGGACGGAAAACCCCTGCTGGAAGTTCGTGAATCGTTCAGCAATGAGCTGTTGGCGACCTTCGAGCAAGTGGACGGGCAATGGCAGCAGCGCAAGCCTGCCAAACGGCCTTCATTGTCTGATGAACCACCACCTGCGGATCTGAGCCTGTGGGTGCAATCGTTGATCGAAGAAAGCGGTGCGATCAAGGAAAAGGCTGAAGCCTATGTGAAGAATGACATCAAAAGTGGCACCCTGGTGCAGCTTTACGACGCCCAGCTCGAGAAAATGGATCAAGCGGCAGCCGTCGTCCGGGATGGGGGCGGCAACGACATGCTGCTCAGGGCGCTGGAGCGGAGCGCCGATACACTGCGGGCGGACAAGAAACTGCAGCTTACAACGCTCTATACGGACACCAGCTATCCCTCTGCCGAGGCTTTGAAGTTCCTGCACGATGAAGGCTTGATCAAGGTGGAGTATGTAGAACGGCGAACCATGCAAAATGGCACTGCCTTCGACGAATATAAAATCTTGCGCCTGCCGAGCAAGCGCAACCTCTGGGCCGCCCATTTCCATTTCGACTCGCCCGATGCATTTGCCGAAGATTTTACCGTCGGGCATTTGAAAACCTGGAAGCAACGTCGCATGAGCAGCCAGGTGGCCGCTGAGTCAGGCCTTCGTCTGCATCGAGGAAGGCTGACGCTGGAACAGGCACGAGGCATCATTCCGTTCACATGACCTGCTTGGCGGGCATCGTTCGCGATGCCCGCTCAACGGTTGCTGTAGCGGCCTTGCTTGCCATGGGCGGGCATGGCCAGGTTGCTTCGTTCGGCAATCATCTGCTGCAGGTTGATCAGCTTCACACCCTGTCGCGTGAGGTTTGGCAGCTCGCGCTCCAGCACTTCGAGGGTCTGTGGATACGGGTGGCCAATCAGCACTGCCGAGCCCTGCTTGCGTGCCAGGGCGATGCCTTGGTGCAGTTGGCGCGTAATTGCCTCCGGCGTGCGCTCATCATCCAGAAACACATCCCTGGAGACATTCGCCGTGCCCTGTGCCTGGGCTTGTGCCGCGGCCACGGTCGCAGCGCTGGTGCGGCTGTCGACGAAGAACAGGTCGCGGCGCTGTAGCTCACCCATCAACCAGGTCATGGCGTCGCGTTGTGCCGTCATGCGGCTGCCCATGTGGTTGTTCACCCCAGCGGCATAAGGCACCTTGGCCAGGGCGGCATCAAGACGCCTGGCAAGCTCGTCTTGCGACACGCCGGGGTGCCAGGCATAGGGCCCGGTGGCCGGGTCCATGGGCATGTGCAGGATGACGGTTTTACCCGCCTTATGCGCCTGGCGGGCGAAATCGGTGGCATGCGGGGTGTCGGGCATGATGGCCATGGTCACCGGCCCCGGCAGCGCCAGGGTTCGACTGTCGCGTTCGGGGCTTTGGCCGAGGTCATCGATGATGATGCTCATGTAGGCCTGGCTGGTGGGCGCGGCGTGCGCCACGCCCGCCATCAGCCCGATCAGCAGATACAGCAAATAACGCATGGGTGGCTCAGCTGCCTTTGGTGATGTTCAGGCCCTTGAGCAGGCTCAGGGCCTGGCTCAGCTGGAAGTCGTTGTCCTGCGGCCGCTCCTTGCGCTTGCTGCTGCCGGTGGGACGGTCGGCGCCCCCATTGCCGTTGCCCAGGTGCCCCTGCAGGTCGGCTTCCTTGAAGTTGTCGTTGTCCGCTTCGGCCGTAAGCTTGGCCTGGCGGACCTCGATGTCCGGCACGATACCCTGGGCCTGGATGGAGCGACCGTTGGGGGTGAAGTACAGGGCAGTGGTCAGCTTCAGGGCACGGTCGTTGGCCAGGGGCAGCACGGTCTGGACCGAGCCCTTGCCAAAACTGTCGGTGCCCATCAGCACGCCGCGCTTCTGGTCTTGCAAGGCGCCCGCGACGATTTCCGAGGCCGAGGCGCTGCCGCCGTTGATCAGCACCACCAGTGGCACACCTTCGCTGGCATCGGCAGGGTCAGCCGAGAAGCGCAGCTCGGAATTGGCGATCCGCCCTTTGGTGTACACGATCAGGCCCTTGGTCAGGAAGTGGTCAGCCACTTCCACCGCCGACTGCAACACGCCCCCCGGGTTGTTGCGCAGGTCCAGGATCACGCCACGCAGCTTCTTGCCGTTGTCCTTGCGCAGCTTGGCCAAGGCCTTGCCCACTTCGTCGCCGGTCTTGACCTGGAACTGGGTGATGCGGATATAGCCGTAGTCGTTCTCGAGCAGTTGGCTCTTGACGCTTTTAACCTGAATGACTGCACGAGCAAGGGTCACATCGAACGGCGTACCCCCATCGCGCACCAACGTCAGGGTGATCTTGTCGCCCACCTTGCCGCGCATCTTGTCCACGGCCTCGGTCATGGTCTGGCCGCGTGTCGGTGCGCCGTTGATCTTCACGATCAAGTCGCCCGCCTGCACGCCGGCCTTGGACGCTGGGGTGTCATCGATGGGCGAGACCACCTTGATGAAACCGTCTTCCTGGCCGACTTCGATGCCCAGGCCGCCAAACTCACCGCTGGTACTTTCCTGAAGCTCCTGGAAGTCTTCAGGGCCCAGGTAGGCCGAGTGAGGATCGAGGTTGCTGAGCATGCCTTTGATGGCGTTTTCCAGCAGCGTCTTGTCATCGACAGGCTCGACGTAAGCCGCCTTGATACGGTCCATGACCTCGGCGAAGGTGCGCAGCTCTTCAAGCGGCAGCGGCGCTTTGGCAGTGACCTCGGTGACGGGCACGGCAGCCGCCTTGGCAGGCTCTGCAGCAATGGCCAGGGGTGCGCCGACCGCCAGGGCGATGGACAGGGCCAGCTGGGTAAGACGGGGCGAGTGCAGCATGTCGAACGAACTCCTGATCCTGTAGACGCTCCCTTCGGAGCATGGGCACAGCACACGCTGCGCCACATAAGTTTGACTAGCCGCGGCACCACTGGGAGGGGTCGGAAGGCCGGCCCTGCTGGCGGATGGCGAAATACAGACCGGCAGCCTCCTGGCCACCGCTATCGCCGACTGTCGAAATAGCTTCGCCCGCCTTGACGACGTCTCCGGCGCTCTTGAGCAGGCTCTGGTTGTGGCCATAAAGGCTCAAGTAACCATTGCCGTGGTCGAGAATGACCAGAAGGCCGGCGCCACGCAACCAGTCGGCGAACACCACACGGCCGCCATGGACAGCCCGTACCTGGGTACCGGGGTTGGCACTGATCATCACCCCGTCCCACTTGGCGCGTGAATCACCGCCACGGGCATCCCCGAAGCGTGCCAGCAATCGACCATTGACGGGCCATGGAAGTTTTCCGCGGGACGCAGAAAATGCGCCGCCATAACTGGCACCGTCGCTCGAAACCATGGGGCCGAGGGTCGCGCGGGCCTTGCGAGGTGGCTCGACTGGCTCGGGCGCCTTGTCACGGGCTGCGGCGGCGAGTGCCTCTTGCTGGCGGCGTTTTTCCGCCTCCTGCTGGGCCAGCAGTGCGCGTTGGCGTGCCTGCTCGGCTTCACGCGCCTGGCGGGCCAGGGTTTCCTCGATTGTCTTGAGTACCTTGGAAAGGTCGGCCTGGTCCTGCTCGCGGGCGCGCAGCTTCTGGTCGCGGTCCTTCACATCGCCGTTGAGCTTTGCCAGCACCTCGCGGCGCTTGCCTCGTTCGACTTCCAGCGCCTGGCGGCGGGTATCGAGGTCGGCGCGCTGGGCCAGCAATTGCGCTTGCTGGTTGCCGATGTCACGTTCGACACCGGCCAGTTGGCGCAGGGTGTCATTGAAGGCGCGCAGTTGCTCCAGGCGCGCCTTGCTCAGGTAGTCGTAGTAGGTGAGTGTTCGCGCGAATTTTTCGGGGTTCTGCTGGTTGAGCAGCAGCTTGAGGTATTCCTCACGGCCGTTCTGATAGGCCGAACGGGCCTGGATGGCAATCAGCCGCTGTTGTTCAACGCGGGCGCTCTGGAGTTTTTTTTTCTCGGTATCAAGGCGCTCCAGCTCGCCCTCGGTCTTTTTTAGTTGCTGCTGCAGGGCCTCCACCTGCTTCTCCAGGTTGCCGATGTCGGTTTCGGTGGCCTTCAGGTCTTTCTGCACGCCGGCCTTTTCTTCCTGGAGCTTGCCCAAGGTTTTCTTGAGCTCGGCGATGTCCTGGCGGGTGGCGTCCAGTTGCTGCTGGGTCTGTGCGCGCTCGTCGGCGAACGCCGGGGTGAGCAGGCAAGACAAGGCGAGAAGGATCAGGGCGCGAAGCATGGGTTTGGCATACCGGGGATGGAGACTGGCCTAGTATGAATGAGCGGCAGGCTGCACGCTACACGCCACAGGAAAGGGCCGCGAACTGGCCCGTGCTTCCTGTGGCGTGTGGCATGACTGTCAGGCGTCGATCAGGATGGACGTGCCTGTCATCTCGGCAGGCTTCTCCAGCCCCAGCAGCTTGAGCATGGTCGGTGCCACGTCTGCCAGCACTCCGCCTTCGCGGACCTTGAGGTTGCGCTTGCCTACATAGATGAACGGCACCGGCTCGGTGGTGTGCGCGGTGTGCGCCTGGCCGGTGGATTCGTCTTCCATCTGCTCGACGTTGCCATGGTCGGCCGTGATCAGTGCTTCGCCACCGACCTTGTCCAGCGCCGCGACGATGCGGCCCATGCAGCCATCCAGGGCCTCGACGGCCTTGACTGCGGCATCGAACACACCGGTATGGCCAACCATGTCGCCATTCGCGTAGTTCACCACGATCACGTCATGACGCTGCTGCTCGATGGCTTCGACGATACGGTCGGTGACTTCGGGCGCGCTCATTTCCGGCTGCAGGTCATAAGTAGCGACCTTGGGCGATGGAATGAGGATACGCTCTTCGCCTTCGAATGGTTCTTCGCGCCCGCCCGAGAAGAAGAAGGTGACATGCGCGTACTTTTCGGTTTCGGCGATGCGCAGCTGGGTCTTGCCATTGTTCGCCAGGTATTCGCCCAGCACGTTGTGCAGGCTGGCCGGCGCGAAGGCGGCCGGCGCCGGGATCTTGGCCGAATACTGGGTCAGGCCGATGTACGCCGCCACTTTCGGCAGACGCGCGCGCGGGAATTCGTTGAAGTCCGGCTCGACGAACACGCGCGACAGCTCGCGGGCGCGGTCGGCGCGGAAGTTCATGAAAATCACCGCATCGCCGTCTTCGACCTTGACGGGCTCGCCGATGCGCGTGGCCTTGACGAACTCATCACTCTCATCGCGGGCGTAGGCTGCTTCGAGACCGGCCAGGGCAGTGTCGGCAGTGTATTGCGCGTCACTGTCTACGATCAGGTTGTAAGCGGCGCTCACCCGGTCCCAGCGGTTGTCGCGGTCCATGGCGAAGTAGCGGCCGATAAGGCTGGCGATGCGGCCTTTGCCCAACCGGGCGAACGTGGCATCGAGCAGTTCGATGGAGGACTGGGCGCTGCGCGGCGGGGTGTCGCGGCCATCGAGGAAGGCGTGCAGGTAGATTTTTTCGGCCCCACGCTGCGCAGCCAGCTCAGCCATGGCAACGAGATGGTCCTGGTGGCTGTGAACGCCACCGTCGGACAGCAGGCCGAGAATGTGCACGGCCTTGCCAGCGCCCGCCGCCGCATCGACCGCACCGGTGAGCACCGGGTTGGTGAAGAACTCGCCGTCACGGATGGCCTTGGTGACGCGGGTGAAGTCCTGGTAAACGACGCGCCCGGCGCCCAGGTTCATGTGGCCGACCTCGGAGTTGCCCATCTGGCCATCCGGCAGGCCGACATCCATGCCCGAACCGGAAATCAGGCCGTGCGGCTGGGTAGCCTGCAAGCGGTCGTACACCGGCGTGTTGGCGGCGTGGATGGCATTGTACTCAGGGCTTTCGCTGTAACCGAAGCCGTCCAGGATGATCAGGACCAGGGGTTTGGGCGTGCTCGTCATCAATCAAACTCACGGTTGTTCAAAGATGATAAAGACACGCATTTTAGGGCAAATGCGCCGGTGTGGTCGAATAATCGTCCTCAAGCCCGACCGGCGCACCCTCACGGCATTGTGTAACGGCACTTGCTCCGCGGCCCGGTCAGGCTTTGGTGGCACCGGGCTGGTGTGTATACTGGCCGGCATTTTCAATCGCGTGGAACACCCCAGATGGTTGCTAACCTGATTCAATTCGCGACAAACCACTACCTCCTGGTGGCGATCTTCGTCGTTCTGCTGGCTGCGTTGCTCGTCAACGAAATCCGCCGTGGCGGGCAGAGCCTGAGCAATGGGCAACTCACCGCCCTGGTCAACGCCGACAAAGGCCTGGTCATCGATATTCGCCCGGCCAAGGAATATGCTGCCGGTCACATCGTCGGTGCGCTCAGCATCCCCCAGGACAAGCTGGCCACCCGCATGACCGAGCTTGAAAAGCACAAGGACAAGACCCTGATCGTGGTGGACGCGATGGGTCAACATGCCGGCACCGTGTGCCGCGACCTGCTCAAGGCTGGTTACAACGCTGCCAAACTCAGCGGTGGCGTTTCCAGCTGGAAAGCCGACAACCTGCCTTTGGTGAAGTGATATGAAACCTGTCATCGTCTATTCCAGCGACTACTGCCCCTACTGCACGCGTGCCAAGTACCTGCTCAAAAGCAAGGGTGTGGCATTCGAGGAAATCAAGGTCGATGGCAAGCCGCAGGTTCGCGCTGAAATGACCCAGAAGGCCGGTCGCACCTCCGTGCCGCAAATCTGGATCGGCAGCACCCACGTCGGTGGCTGCGATGAACTGTATGCCTTGGAGCGCGCCGGTAAGCTCGACGCACTGCTTGCCGACTGATTTTTGCACTGCATTCCCAAACATTAGGATAAGGATCTGCCATGACTGACCAACAGACCACCGGCGCTGCTGCAGAAGACAACAGCCCTCAGTTCTCGATGCAGCGCATCTACGTGCGTGACTTGTCGTTCGAAGCCCCGAAAAGCCCGCAGATCTTCCGTCAGACCTGGGAGCCGAGCGTTGGGCTTGACCTGAACACCAAGCAAAAGGCCCTGGAAGGCGACTTCCACGAAGTGGTGCTGACCCTGTCGGTGACGGTCAAGAACGGTGACGAGGTCGCCTTCATCGCCGAAGTGCAGCAGGCGGGTATCTTCCTGATCAAGAACCTGGATGCCGAGTCGATGAGCCACACCTTGGGTGCGTTCTGCCCGAACATCCTCTTCCCGTATGCCCGCGAAACCCTGGACAGCCTGGTGACCCGTGGCTCGTTCCCGGCTTTGATGCTGTCGCCGGTCAACTTCGATGCGCTGTATGCGCAAGAAATGCAGCGCATGCAGGAAGCCGGCGAAGCACCCACCGTGCAGTGATCGCCCGCATCACGAAAAGCGCCCTTAGTGGCGCTTTTTGTTTGCCTGGTATAAAGCCTCTAGCAGGCCCCCGTGGGCTATTGCGCTGCTGCGTAGCGCTTTGTCAGCTGCCGGCAAACCCGTTCTGGCGCCAGGCTTCATAGACCGTCACCGCCACTGTGTTGGACAGGTTCAGGCTCCGGCAGCCGGGGCGCATGGGCAGTCGCAGCCGTTGTTCGGCAGGCAGGCTGTCCAGCACTTCAGTCGGCAGGCCGCGGCTTTCGGGGCCGAACAGAAACGCATCGCCTGGCTGGTAGGCCACTTCATGGAAAGGGTGCGAACCTTTGGTCGTGAAGGCGAAGAGCCGTGGCTGGCCCAGGCTTTCGAGGCAGTGCGCCAGGCTTGGGTGGCGCTTGAGCGTGGCATACTCGTGGTAATCGAGGCCTGCGCGGCGCAAGCGCTTGTCGTCCAGTTCGAAGCTGATGGGCTCGATCAAGTGCAGCGCGCACCCGCTGTTGGCGCACAGGCGAATGATGTTGCCCGTATTGGGTGGAATTTCGGGTTGAAAAAGGATGACGTGAAACATGCACGGCTCCAAGCATGAAGATGGCGAGCATTCTACCCCTGAACCGGACGTGCGATCGAAAGCCTTCCCTCGGGTGATGCTTTCATTGGCGATTGTGGGTGTGATGATCGGCTTGATGATTGGCCGCCTGACCGCGCCCGTCGAGCGTGAGTTGCAGCAGGTGAGCGTGGCGCAAGACGGGTTGGTGTTGTGGTTCAACGCAGAACCCAAGCTGCATGGCGAGATTGTGGAAGGCACCGTGGCGTTGCTGTTTCAGGCCAAGGGCCGCCCTCAGCGAGGGCAGCTGACCGTGCGTGGCAAGCCGGTCAGCTGGCGAGTGCAGGACAGTCAGGAGGGCCTGCTGTTGACGGTGGTGGCTGCGCGTACGCTGCAGGGCCGCTGGTCCAGTGAAGAAGTATCTGGACGCTGGCGTGTGCAGGTGGACCTGCACGAATAAAAGAGGGGATTCCCGGCCTGCCTGTACCAAGGTCCCCGAAACGTGTGCGTGAGCGAATAAAAGAGGGGTTACCTGGCCTGCCTGTACCAGGGCCCCCGAAACTGGAGTTATTTGTCTTATTGCAGGTGCCGTGCCAACTTTTGAACCCTGTTAATGCGGGGTAAAAAGGGGAAAACGGCCAGTATGCGCGGCCATTTGTGCCTTCAGGCGGTGCGTGCGGCACAGCAACGGTGCACCTAACGCTCAAACTGAAAAGGGCCGCTAAGCGGCCCTTCTCTGGTGTTCAGCAGCAGTCGACGCCTAGTGGTCTTCACCCTCTTCCTCATCACCACCGGCGACGTTCATGCCCAGTTCCTTGATCTTGCGCGTCAAGGTGTTGCGACCCCATCCCAGCAACAATGCCGCATCTCGGCGCCGCCCTGCGGTGTGCTTGAGGGCCGTCTCGATCATGATGCGTTCGAAACTCGGTACGGCGCTGTCGAGCAGGCTGGTCTGCCCGCGCGCCAGTGCCTGGTCCGCCCACTGGCGCAGCGCTTGCTCCCAGTTGGTAACCGGCGCGGCATCCTGCGGCAGGTTCAACAACTCAGGTGGCAAATCGCCGATCAATACTTCACGGCTCGAAGCCATTACCGTGATCCAGCGGCAGGTGTTTTCCATCTGTCGCACGTTGCCCGGCCATGGCAGGTTGCGGATGAATTCCTCGGTCTCGGGCTTGAGTACCTTGGGTTCTACCGACAGCTCCTGGGCCGCCCTGGCCAGGAAATGGCGAGCAAGGGCGGGAATGTCTTCACGGCGATCTGCCAACCGAGGGATATGAATGCGAATGACGTTCAGGCGATGGAACAGGTCTTCGCGGAACTTGCCGGCCTGCACCAGCGCCTCCAGGTTCTGGTGGGTCGCTGCAATGATGCGCACATCGACCTTGACCGGAATGTGGCCGCCGACGCGATAGAACTCGCCGTCGGCCAGCACGCGCAGCAGGCGCGTCTGGGTATCGGCCGGCATGTCGCCGATTTCATCGAGAAACAGTGTGCCGCCGTCCGCTTGCTCGAAGCGTCCTCGACGCAGGTTGGCCGCGCCAGTGAAAGCGCCTTTTTCATGGCCAAACAGCTCCGACTCCATCAGGTCCTTGGGGATCGCCGCCATGTTCAAGGCGATGAAAGGTGCGGCTGCACGCGGGCTGTGCCGATGCAGTGCGTGGGCGACCAGCTCCTTGCCCGTACCGGACTCGCCATTGATCAGTACGGTGATGTTGGAATGGCTCAGGCGCCCGATGGCACGGAACACCTCCTGCATTGCCGGTGCTTCACCGATGATTTCAGGCGTGCGCGCCAGGTTTTGCGGCACCTCCAACCCTTGCTGCTCTTGGGCGTGCTGGTTGGCACGCTTGACCAGGGCAACCGCCTCATCCACATCGAAAGGTTTGGGCAAATACTCGAAAGCGCCGCCTTGATACGACGCTACGGCGCTGTCCAGGTCCGAGTGTGCGGTCATGATGATGACCGGCAGGCGAGGGTGCTGGTCGCGTATCTGCGCCAACAACTCCAGGCCACTGGAGCCAGGCATGCGGATGTCGGAAATGATCACGTCTGGCTGCTGACGGGCCAGGCGGCCCATGACGCCCTCGGCGCTGTCGAAGCTCTGGGTGGTCATCCCTTCCTGTTGCAGGGCTTTTTCAAGGACCCAGCGAATGGAGCGATCATCGTCGACGATCCATACGGTTTCACTTCGGCTCATGAGGCGGTGGCTCCTTGTTCCAGGGGCAGATAGATTGAGAAGGCGGTGTGGCCTGCGTGGCTTTCACACTCGATCAGCCCCTGGTGCTGGCTGATGATGTTTTGGGTAATGGCCAGGCCCAGGCCGGTACCGTCCGGGCGACCACTGACCATGGGGTAGAAGAGGGTGTCCTGCAGCTCGGCAGGGATGCCAGGGCCGTTGTCGATGATCTCGACGCGTGCCACCAGGCGATGGCGTACATGACCGATGGTGAACTGGCGCAGTGCCCGGCTGCGCAAGGTGATGCGGCCCAGGCGCAGCTCATTTTGCGAGCTGATGGCCTGCATGGCGTTGCGCACGATGTTGAGCACCGCCTGGATCATCTGTTCGCGGTCGATCAGCACGTCCGGAAGGCTGGGGTCATAGTCGCGCACCAGGGTGATGCAGCCCTGGCTTTCGGCCTCCACCAGGCTGCATACCCGCTCCAGCACCTCGTGGATATTGGTCATGGCCAGCGACGGCAGCTTGTTCGAGCCCAGCATGCGATCGACCAGGTTTCGCAGGCGGTCAGCTTCCTCGATGATCACGTTGGTGTAATCGCGCAAGCTCTCTTCGGGCAGCTGACGCGCCAGCAATTGTGCTGCACCGCGAATACCGCCCAACGGGTTCTTGATCTCATGGGCCAGGCCGCGTACCAGCATCTTGGTGGTCTCCTGCTTGCTCAGCTGGGCTTCTTCCTTGGTAATGCGCAGCAGGCGATCGCGCGGGTGGACCTCCAGCAACAGCAAGGTCTGGCCCAGGTGCAGGATTGGTGTGACGGCATAGTCCACCGTGATGGTCTGCCCCGTCAGCGAGGTCAACTGGGCTTCACGCTTGGTGAAGGGGTGCGCCTGCTCCACGGCCTGGCGCAGCGAACTCAACGCTTCGGTGGACTCGGTGAACAGTTCGCTGATGAACTGCCCGTGGCTGCGCTGGCCACTGACGGCTAGCAGCATTTCGGCGGCCGGGTTCATATACTCCAGCCGCAGCTCGGCATTGAGCAGCAGCGTGGCCGTGGTCAGGTTGTCCAGAAGCAGACGGTGTTGTGCATCGCTGATGGTCATGGTGCGGCGTCGACCTCTTTCGGTGCTTGCTGGCAAAGAAGGCGCGCGGTGCGCGACACATCCAGTGGTGGCTGTTGGTCTGGAAATGCAAGAAACAAACCAAGGCGCCGAAAAGAGGCAGATTCGACAGGATCCTGTGAGTTTTAGCCCAGATTCGCACCAGAAGACACTGCATTAACGTTTCAGGTGCCTCATTATGGCTTGAATCGCGGTGCGGCCAAGGAATTGCTGCACCATTTTGGAGCATAGGGTGTTTAAGACGGATCGCAAAGCTGGCCAGTTGCCCTGATCATGCCCTGCTTCATCAGCGCTGCACTTGGCCGGCTCGCAATAGCGGTGGCCACGCTTCGTGCGCAGGCCTGACCGTCCTGACGCCTGAATGCGGCGAGCTGTTCAAGCAACTGACCTTCTAGCCTGTCCAGCTTCGGGCGAATGACAGTCTGCAGATCCGCCCGAAGGTTGTCTGGCGCCCGCCCTGCCAGGCGCCATTGGTGAAGCAGGGTGTACTGCACAAGCTTGTTGGCTTCTATCTGGTCGGCAAAAAAGGCTTCGGCATCGTGCGGGGCCAGGCCCAGCCCGGGCGCGGCCACCTGCACGCGCGCCAAGACTGCTTGCTCGCGGTCAGTGGCTTGCACGGGTTGCTCTTTGTCCCATTTGTGCAGGGCAACGGCCTGTGCAATGGCCAGGCGCTGCTCAATGGTATCTAGCAACGGCTCAAGAGCAGGGTGCCGCGGTGAAGCGGCGGTGCAGCCGCTCAAGCTGAACGCGGTGAGCAGGCAAAGCAGTCGATTGCGCATGGGGTGCCTCCTTAGGATGGAGGCTTGATTTTGAGAGGGAAGGGCAACGGATCGAGGTAGGCAGCTTCCGAAATGCTTGAAGTCCAAAACGCAAACGGCCTCCCAAGGGAGGCCGTTTCGATCGAGTCATCGGCGCCAGGCGCCGATCAGATCAGCAGCTGTAGTACAGCTCGTATTCAAGCGGGTGAACGAAGGTGCGGACCTTGATTTCTTCTTCGCTCTTGAGCTCGATGAACGCGTCGATGAAGTCGTCGGAGAAGACGCCGCCCTTGGTCAGGAACGCACGACCTTTGTCCAACTCTTCCAGCGCTTCTTTCAAGCTGCCGCACACCTGCGGGATGTCCTTGGCTTCTTCAGGCGGCAGGTCATACAGGTTTTTGTCGGCTGCATCGCCTGGGTGGATCTTGTTCTGGATGCCGTCCAGGCCAGCCATCAGCAAGGCCGCGAAGGCCAGGTATGGGTTGGCCGATGGGTCCGGGAAGCGCGCTTCGATACGGCGGGCTTTCGGGCTGCCAACATAGGGAATACGGATCGAAGCCGAACGGTTGCGCGCCGAGTAGGCCAGCATTACCGGTGCTTCGAAACCTGGGACCAGACGCTTGTACGAGTTGGTCGACGGGTTGGTGAAGCCGTTCAGGGCCTTACCGTGCTTGATGATGCCGCCGATGAAGTACAGGGCGGTGTCGGACAGGCCGGCATAGCCTTCACCTGCGAAGGTGTTCTTGCCGTCTTTCCAGATCGACATGTGCACGTGCATGCCCGAGCCGTTGTCGCCGTACAGCGGCTTTGGCATGAAGGTCGCGGTGCGGCCGTAGGCGTCGGCAACATTGTGCACGACATACTTGAGGGCCTGAACTTCGTCGGCCTTCTTCACCAGGGTGTTGAACTTGACGCCGATTTCGTTCTGGCCGGCAGTGGCCACTTCGTGGTGGTGCACTTCGACCAGTTGGCCCATTTCTTCCAGTGCATTGCACATGGCAGTACGGATTTCGTGGTCGTGGTCGAAGGGTGGCACGGGGAAGTAGCCACCTTTGACGCCTGGACGGTGGCCTTTGTTGCCGCCTTCGATATCGGCACCGGTCATCCACGAGCCTTGCTCGGAGAAGATCTTGAACATCGAGCCGGAGATGTCCGACTGGAACTTCACTTCGTCGAAGATGAAGAATTCAGGCTCTGGGCCGGCGAACACGGTGTCACCGATGCCAGTGCTCTTGAGGTATTCCTCTGCGCGCTTGGCGATCGCACGTGGGTCACGGTCGTAGCCCTGCATGCTCGACGGGTCGACGATGTCACAGGTGATGATCAGCGTCGGCTCTTCGGTGAACGGGTCCAGAACGGCAGTTTCGTCCACCGGCATCAGGATCATGTCGGAGGCTTCGATGCCTTTCCAGCCAGCGATGGAGGAACCGTCGAACATCTTGCCGACTTCGAAGAAGTCTTCGTCCAACGCATCACGCGCCGGCATGGTCACGTGGTGCTGAGTACCTTTGGTGTCCGTGAAACGCAGATCAATCCACTTGACGTCATGATCTTTGATGAGCTGAACCGACTTCGACATGTTGTCCTCCGGATGGTCTAGGGCACGGTTGGCCGCCGCCCTGGAAAAAGGGTGTTGCCGGGCGCGGATAGTCGGCCAAGCTTACCTGCCTCACAAGGGAGCAAATTGCATGCCAGTGCCCGAAAATGGCGAGGTCTGGACAGAAGGGGGCGTTTGTGGGCATCTGACTGGGGCTGCAGAAGCAAATATGCACCCTTACGATGCGATTTTTTTGAGCTTTGCACCAATTGGGTGCATTGGGTCGGGTAGTTGTGAACTGGGCCGTGTTCGACGTATGGGTTCAACTGGATGCAATGCGCCGTCTACCCCTAGCATGCTGATACCTCCTCAAGCCCCGAAGCACGGTGTCTGAAGCTGGTCTCCTGCATTTTTCTGCAAGCTTCTGCTCAAAAGTTGGTCAAATCCTGAGCAATTTCCGATATAATTCGCGCCCCTCATTTTCGGCAGGCCCTGCGCGCGCTGTAAACCAATGAAACTTATCGTCAAAGTCTTCCCAGAGATCACCATCAAGAGCCGGCCGGTGCGCAAGCGCTTCATCCGTCAGCTCGCCAAGAACATCCGCAACGTGCTCAAGGATCTGGATCCTGAGCTCGTGGTCGATGGGGTCTGGGACAACCTCGAGGTGGTCACCCGCATCGAGGACGAGAAGGTTCAGCGCGAGATCGTCGAGCGCCTGACCTGTACACCGGGTATCACCCACTTCCTGCAGGTCGAGGAGTACCCCCTGGGTGACTTCGACGACATCGTTGCCAAGTGCAAGCAGCACTTCGGTCACCTGCTGGCCGGCAAGCACTTTGCGGTGCGTTGCAAGCGCGGTGGGCACCACGACTTCACGTCGATGGACGTTGATCGCTACGTTGGCAGCCAGTTGCGCCAGCAGTGCGGTGCGGCCGGTATCACGTTGAAGAACCCGGATGTGCTGGTCCGCATCGAAATTCGCAACCAGCGCCTGTTCGTGATCCACAACCAGCACCAGGGGATCGGCGGTTACCCGCTGGGCGCCCTGGAGCAGACCCTGGTCTTGATGTCCGGCGGCTTCGACTCTACCGTGGCCGCCTACCAGATGATGCGTCGCGGCCTGATGACGCACTTCTGCTTCTTCAACCTCGGCGGACGTGCCCACGAACTGGGCGTGATGGAAGTGGCACACTTCCTTTGGAAGAAGTACGGCAGCAGCCAGCGCGTACTGTTCATCAGCGTGCCCTTCGAGGAAGTGGTCGGCGAAATCCTCAACAAGGTCGACAACAGCTACATGGGCGTCACCCTCAAACGCATGATGCTGCGCGCCGCGACGCGCATGGCCGAGCGCCTGGAGATCGATGCGCTGGTGACCGGCGAAGCCATATCCCAGGTGTCCAGCCAGACCCTGCCGAACCTGTCGATCATCGACTCGGCCACCGACAAGCTGGTGCTGCGCCCTCTGCTGGCGACCCACAAGCAGGACATCATCGACCAGGCCAACGCCATCGGGACCGCCGATTTCGCCAAGCACATGCCCGAGTACTGCGGCGTGATTTCGGTGAACCCGACCACCCATGCCAAGCGTCACCGCATGGAGCACGAAGAAAAGCAGTTCGAGATGCAGGTGCTCGAGCGCGCCATCGAACGCGCCAAGTTCATCTCCATCGACCATGTGATCGATGAGCTGGGCAAGGACATCGAGATCGAAGAAGTGGCCGAGGCATTGCCGGGCCAGATCGTCATCGATATCCGCCACCCCGACGCCCAGGAGGACGAGCCTCTGGCGATCGACGGTATCGAAGTCCAGGCGCTTGCGTTCTATGCCATCAACAGCAAGTTCAAGCACCTGGACCCCACGCGCCAGTACTTGCTGTATTGCGACAAAGGTGTGATGAGCCGTCTGCACGCACACCACCTGCTCAGTGAGGGACATGCCAATGTGCGTGTTTATCGTCCGGCATAAGACGCCAGGGCTGTATGGCGGCAGCATCCGCCATCGCCCTCCCGACCTGCGGGCCCGCTGAGCCTCAAACGTACTTATTCGCCGCCTACACTGGCGGCAGCCGAATCCTCTGATCGAGATACAGTTGTGATCGAAAATCTGCGTAACATCGCCATCATCGCCCACGTTGACCATGGTAAAACCACCCTGGTCGACAAACTCCTGCGCCAGTCGGGCACGCTCGAGCGTAACGAGCTCAACGACGAGCGCGTGATGGACTCCAACGACCAGGAAAAAGAGCGCGGCATTACCATTCTGGCGAAGAACACCGCCATCAACTGGAACGGCTACCACATCAACATCGTCGACACCCCCGGCCACGCCGACTTCGGTGGCGAGGTTGAGCGTGTGATGTCGATGGTCGACTCCGTGCTGCTGCTGGTCGATGCTCAAGACGGCCCGATGCCACAGACCCGCTTCGTGACCAAGAAGGCGTTCGAAGCTGGCCTCAAGCCAATCGTGGTCATCAACAAGGTCGACCGTCCGGGCGCGCGTCCTGACTGGGTTCTGGACCAGATCTTCGATCTGTTCGACAACCTGGGCGCCACCGATGAGCAGCTGGACTTCAAAGTCGTCTACGCCTCGGCCCTGAACGGCATCGCCGGCCTGGACCACACCGACATGGCCGAAGACATGACCCCGCTGTACCAGTCGATCATCGACAACGTACCTGCGCCTTCGGTTGACCGTGACGGCCCGTTCCAGATGCAAATCTCGGCACTGGACTACAACAGCTTCCTCGGCGT
Source organism: Pseudomonas sp. KCJK9111 (assembly GCF_046231935.1). Classification (NCBI taxonomy): domain Bacteria; kingdom Pseudomonadati; phylum Pseudomonadota; class Gammaproteobacteria; order Pseudomonadales; family Pseudomonadaceae; genus Pseudomonas; species Pseudomonas sp. KCJK9111. Next base: position 40,833 of record NZ_JBJJMO010000041.1, read on the forward strand.
GATCGGCGTTGGCCGCATCGCCCGTGGTCGCGTCAAGCCGAACACCCCGGTTGTCGCCATCGACACCAATGGCAAGAAGCGTAACGGTCGTATCCTGAAGCTGATGGGCCACCACGGTCTGCACCGCGTCGATGTCGAAGAAGCCCAGGCTGGCGACATCGTCTGCATCAGCGGTTTCGACGAGCTGTTCATCTCCGACACCCTGTGCGACCCAACCGCGGTCGAGGCGATGAAGCCACTGACCGTTGACGAGCCAACCGTATCCATGACCTTCCAGGTCAACGATTCGCCGTTCTGCGGCAAGGAAGGCAAGTTCGTCACCAGCCGGAACATCAAGGACCGTCTGGACAAGGAACTGCTGTACAACGTGGCCCTGCGCGTTCAGGAAACCGATTCCCCAGACAAGTTCAAGGTATCGGGCCGTGGCGAGCTGCACCTGTCGGTACTGATCGAAACCATGCGTCGCGAAGGCTTCGAGATGGCTGTGGGCCGTCCGGAAGTGATCATTCGTGAAGTCGACGGCGTCAAGCAAGAGCCGTTCGAAAACGTCACCATCGACATCCCTGAAGAATCCCAGGGCAAGGTCATGGAAGAGATGGGCTTGCGTAAGGGCGACCTGACCAACATGGTTCCGGATGGCAAGGGCCGTGTGCGCCTTGAGTACAACATCCCGGCCCGTGGCCTGATCGGCTTCCGTAACCAGTTCCTGACCCTGACCAACGGTGCAGGCATCCTGACCTCGATCTTCGATCGCTACGACACCATGAAGTCTGGCCAGATGTCCGGCCGTCTGAACGGTGTGCTGGTGTCGGTCGAGACTGGCAAGGCGCTGACCTATTCCCTGGAAACCCTGCAGGCGCGCGGCAAGCTGTTCGTCGAGCACGGTCAGGAAATCTACGGTGGTCAGATCATCGGCCTGAACAGCCGCGACAACGACCTGGGCGTGAACCCGACCAAAGGCAAGAAGCTCGACAACATGCGTGCTTCGGGCAAGGACGAAGTCATCGCCCTGGTTCCGCCAGTTCGCCACACCCTGGAACAGGCCCTGGAATTCATCCAGGACGACGAGCTGTGCGAAGTCACGCCTAAGTCGATCCGTCTGCGCAAGAAGATCCTGGACGAAGGCGAGCGTACCCGCGCTGCCAAGAAAGCCAAGAACTGAGTTAGCTCAGGCTCAATGAAAACGCCCCCGGTCGAAAGGCCGGGGGCGTTTTTTTATGTCCAATTCTGAGTCAATGCAAAAATAGGTGTTGCCTTTGATGTCTCGCGTGCGCTGTTCTTTTATCTTTATGCTCAGAAAATATTTATGACAACGGTAGGCGTTTAGGTAGGTGTCAGACCGAAAAATTAGTTTTAGACTGTGGAATACAGAAATCGTTATTAGAGCCAAATACTCTATCTCCGCTAGGGTAAGGTAAAGGCAGCCGCTGAGTACCTGCTTCCATGTGTGCGAAAGTCTAGAGGTGTTTTAGCTGACAGTCTCCAATCGCTAATTTGAGATCAGGAGATTGAAATCATGGCGGCATTGAATGTTTGCAGAGATATCTGTGTGGTTGATAATGGCATAACGGACGAAGAGCACACGAAAATACTCAAGCTCCTCACGGGCGCAACGTGGCGTTATGGCTGGCCCTATCCTTATGCTCCCCTTGATCGGCCATGTTGGCATAGTTTTATTGCTGGTACTCGCAGGAACGAGTTGGAAGATTGTGAACAAGAACTACGAGAGCGAACAGACTGGGGTTTCCTGGCGGATATCTGGGCGCGTATCAAAGCTGCGCACATGCCCTCGGCGACACTATTAGGTGTGTACGCCAATGGTCAAACCAGCAGTGAGTACTGGGCCACTTGCTGGGGTGGGGAGTTGGTGTTCTACGACGCTGACAAAGAAAGTATCGTCCTGTCGATACAGCCCAAGCCGAGGCGGGTTGTCGTTTTCAATGGGGAAGTACCGCATGCCGCTCGGGCACCTGGTGTGAGTTGTAACCGGCTGGGTATGAGCATCGCCTTCAAGACCCTGATAAGGGAGTAGCGAAAGATAGCCAAAACACTAGAAACTATCTTGGGCTACGTTGAGAAACCGGTGGCAGTGGGTGCAGCATCTACTTCCCTGACGGATCAGTACAATAACGACAAATCAGGGTTTGCTCTCGTGAACCAGAGTGCCCAGGCTGGCGCTGCGGTCGCAGGTGTAACATCAATTGTGAAACTGACTGCGGGTTTTACGCCCTTTCTCAATATCAAGGCTAATACGCTTGCGGCGACTACAGTATTTCTAAAAATTACTGCTCAGTACAAAACTGACAAGAATTTTGACCAAGGCGACGTCCTGAGCCTTGTTGGGAATGTTGCGGGGATTGTCGGTAGCGTAAGCCTGCTCGCTGGAGCTGGCACTCCCGCAGCCATTTTTACTACTGTAGGCGTTGGAGCTAATGCGTTGGGGGTTCTGAAGTCCGATGCGGCAAAAAATTTGTATCATTAA